>LELG01000210.1 GCA_001045575.1 Candidatus Burkholderia pumila | reverse complement strand
ACGCTCCGAGATCCCACTCCCCCGACTCCTACTCCTCTACAACTGCCAGCTTGAACTGCTCTGTGTACTTCGCCATGAAAAACACCCCAAAGGTTGGATCAATCTCCAACCTCTGGGGTGCAGTTCACTTGCCGGGGTTTTCTTTTTACGCGATGCGCAATGCCGCCGCGACTTCCTCCACGACGCCATCCCACGCGCCGGGCACGCGCCGGGCGCGCGCTGACGCACGAGCGTTGTCTTCGGATACCACGGCGTCTTGTCCGATGCCACGTTCCATCGCCAATCCGCGGCAAACGGCAGCATCACATGCAGCGGCTTGTGCCGAGCGCGCCGGCCAGATGCGCGACGGATGGTATCGACGGACCCGACCGCATCCAGTCGATCCACGATCGCGGCGGTATCCGCGAAATTTTCCAGCCGTCCTTCGAGGCGATGCCCAGCGCCATCGGCAGGCTCAGCAGCGGACAGAAGGCATCGGCATGCATGCGCACGACATCGTCCTTGTTTTTCACTTCGATGCGCAACGCATGCACCGTTGTTGCGGCGTATCGCCGAAGCCTTGTTCCGCGCGCACGACGAGCGTCGCGCCGGGTATGGGCTCGCCGTTCCAGCGCGGCAGCGGCGGCGCAAATTCGCTGCCGGCCGTCTGCAAACGCCATTCATACGCAGGCAATCCACGCGCGTAATCGCCGGCCAGCAATGCCAGTGCGCGGTTCAGATGCGCAGCGGGCATGTCCAGATCGAGGCGCAATGCCTGCTCGAAGGCGCGAATCGCTGCACGATGATTGCCTGTCGCCAGATGCGAATTACCGCGACACAGCCACGCGACGCCATACTTCGGATCAAGCCCGACAGCAGCGCGTTCGAAGTGGCGCACGGCGTCTTCATGCAGACCGAGCTTCGCCTGCGCGTGACCGAGCCCGAAGTGCGCGGGCGCGAATCGCGGTTGCAATGCGATTGCAGTTTCCAGCGATTTCAGCGCGTCTTTCGCATAACCGTGCGCATCGAGCAAATTGCCGAGGTTGAAATGCGCGGTCGCATACTTCGGCTCGACTTCGATGACGGCGCGGAAGTGCTCGATTGCACCGAGCGTATCGCCCAGCGCGTTCAGCGCCATGCCGAAATTGTTGTGCGCGCCGCGTGATGCGGCCGGATCGACAACGCGCGCCGGAACCGGCGTTGGCTTCGTTGTGCTTCTTCAGCGATAAAAGCGCGTTGCCGAAGTTGTTCCACGCGGGATCGTTCGGTTGGGCCGCAGAGCTTTTTCAAAGGCATCGACGGCGTCTTCGTGACGGCCGATCAGCGAGTAGGCGTTGCCGAGGTTGTACTGCGCAGGCGACAGGTCCGGCGAGAGCGTGAGCGCGTTGCGGAACCGTTCGATGGCGTCATCGATGCGCCCGAGCGCCTCCGCTTCCTCGTGCTGGCCTTGCTGATGGCGCAGCACGCCGAGGTAGTGGAGCGCATCGACATGGAAAGGTTTGGCGGCGAGCGTGGCCTTATAGTCGCGTTCCGCCTCGGACAGACGGCCGTCACGATGGGCTGCGAAGCCGCGGGCAAATACGGTGTTCATGACGGAAAAAATTGCAAAACCACGGCATTTTCCCGCACTCGCGGCGCGCATCGTGTGGGCGGAGCGGCAGGGCAAGCAAGTGTTCTCCGTGGCGGCGGATCGCCATATCAGCGCGATGCTCGGTGAACTACTGGAGGAGCACATCGCGGAGCCGCAGCAGGCGGACGCGACTCACATCGAATAAACGACGAGCCACACGCCGATGAGCACGCGTACGCATCACGAACATCAGCACGACCACGCGCACGAGCATGACCATCAACCACGGGCATGGTTCGGGCGGCCATCATCACGTGCCGCAGGAAGGGCAGGGACGCACGTTCGCGCTGGCGGTCGAACTGACCGAACTGAATCAGGGTTCGGCGGGCGTGCAGGCGACGCTGCGCCATCTGAACGGGCACGAAGAACTGCTGCGTCTGTCGTACGTGATTGCGGTGGACGGCGCGCAGCTTCTTGCAGCATCGGCTGAAAAATTATGCGAATGCTCGCGGGCGGCGCGCCCGACCGCCTGCTGGACACGTATCACGCGGAGCGGCATCCGATCGAGCGCGACGTCCTGTGCCAATCGAGCATGCTCACGCAGATGGCCGGCGCCGAACACGGCCCGATGAAACTTCATGCGCTCACGGTCTTAGGCTGCAAACTCGCGTGATGCTTGCGCAGCACTTCGCGCACGATGGGTTCCATCGCTGCGCTGGCGGATGCATCGTCCAGCGCGGCGAGGATCGCAAGCCGCATGCGCGGTTCCCAGAAACGGCGGATATGATCCGCCACGCCGTCGATGGCTTCTTCGTGATCCGGCATGGAATCGAAGAATTCGCCGATGTGGTTCGCCATCTCGATCAGGTTATCGACATCCATCGTTGTTATTTTCCTGAAGTGGTCACGGCGGCATCGCGCATGTTCAGCAATTCGAGTTGCTGCGTGTTGAAGGAAGCGCGAATAATCCTTCTGCTATTGCGACGGCTGTTCGACCGGCAGCACCTGCACTGCCGTCATCTTGTATTCGGGGCAATTGGCCGCCCAGTCGGAGGAATCCGTGGTGATGACATTCGCGCCCGATTCAGGGAAATGGAACGTCATATACACGACGCCCGGCTGCATGCGCTCCGAAATCTTCGCGCGCAACCGGTTTGCCCCGCACGCGATTCGATGCCTACCCAGTCGTCCATCTTGATGCTGCGATCTTCGGCATCGACCGGATGGATTTCGAGGCGGTCTTCGTCGTGCCATTGCGAATTTTCCGTGCGACGCGTCTGCGCGCCGACGTTGTAATGCGACAAAATGCGCCCCGTCGTCAGCAGCAGCGGATACTTGCGTGTGACTTTCTCCGGCGTCGCCACGAACTTCGTGATGACGAAGCGCCCCTTGCCGCGCACGAATTCATCGATGTGCATCGTCGGCGTGGCGTCCGGCGCCTGTTCGTTGCAGGCCATTGAATGCTGCCGAGTTCATCGAGCCGGTCGTACGAGACGCCGTGGAATGTTGGCGTGAGACGTGCGATCTCGTCCATGATCTCGGACGGATGCGTGTATTTCATCTCATAGCCGAGCGCGCATGCGAGCTTGATGATCACTTCCCAGTCCGAAAAGCCGGCGAGCGGCGGCATCATCTTGCGCACGCGCGAAATGCGGCGTTCGGCGTTGGTGAACGTGCCGTCCTTTTCGAGGAAACGTCGAGCCGGGCAGCCTGGGCAGCAGCACGTGCGCATAACTTCGCGGTCTCGTTCAGGAAGATGTCCTGCACAACGATGCATTCCATCGCGGAGAGCGCATCGGCCACGTGTTGCGTGTTCGGATCTGACTGGACGATGTCTTCGCCCTGGCAATACAGGCCCATGAACGTGCCGTGTGTGGCGGAATCGAACATATGTTGGGATGCGCAGGCCCGGCTCCGGCTGCAAGGTCACGTTCCATGCTTCCTCGAACAACGCGCGCGGCGGTATCGCTGATATGCCGATAGCCCGGCAACTCATGTGAGAACGAGCCCATGTCGCACGAACCCCACGGTTCCAGGGAATCTGTCGCGCAGAGTTTCGGCACGTTGACGCCGGCTTCGATGGCGGAGCGCATGACTGATGTGTCCGCTGGAACCGTCACGCTTTCGCCGTCGATTTCGAGCGTTACGTCAATGTGGACATGTTTGTTCCTTATGCCGCTTTTTGCGCGGGCGTGCGGGCAGGCCGAAGTCTTCGGGGAAGTGTCAAGCGCGGACCTCACGGGGAACGGCGTCATGCCGCCCATCGCGCAGAGCTAGCCCGATACCATCGTGTCGCACAACTCGCGCAGCAGCGTCACTTGTTTGATCGATGTATCGCCATCGCGGATCTTCGCAATCACTTCCTCGCCGCGCGTCGAGCCGATGTGGCAGGGCGTGCACTTGCCGCACGATTCGAGCGCGCAGAAGTGCATGGCGTATTGAGCGAGTTCGGCCAGGTTCGATGTGTCGTCGTGAATCACCAGATCGCCGTGTCCGACGACCGCGCCGACTTTCGCGTATTCCTCGTAATCGAGCGGAATGTCCCACTGGCTTTCGGGCAGATACGTGCCGAGCGGCCCGCCCACTTGCACCGCGCGCCGGACGGCCGCTCGCCGTGCCGCCGCCGTAGTCATGGATCAGTTCGCGCAGCGTTACGCCGAACGCGAGTTCGCCTTGCTTCACATTGCCCGCGATCTGGAACGGCAGCGTGCCGCGTGAACGTCCCATGCCGAAGTCGCGGTAGAATGCCGCGCCTTTGGCGAAGATGATCGGCACCGTGGCCAGCGTGATGACGTTGTTGATGACGGTCGGCTTGCCATACAAACCGACGAGCGCGGGAACCAGCGGCTTCGCGCGTACGATGCCGCGCTTGCCTTCGAGTGATTCGAGCAGCGCGTGTCGGTGGACATCAAATATCGGTGAGAATGCGGAAGCCGTGAGCGCGCTTGCGCGTGGCGAATGCGAACTCGCCGGTTTCCATCTGCCGATTGGTCCGTTCCGTTCGACGTGCGCGGAGATTTACCGGCCGTATCTCGAGCATCAGCTCATTCATCTCACGCGGCGCACGCAAGGGCTGTTTCTGCCGAAAGGCAATCCGAAGGGTATCGAAGGATTGCGCGATCTCGGGCGCGGCGATATGCGCTTCGTGAATCGTCAGCCGGGCTCGGGCACGCACATGCTGCTCGATCTGTCATTGCGCGGCGTCGGCGTGGATCCGTATCAGATCAATGGCTATGCGACCACCGAATTCACGCATTCGGCTATTGCTGCATTCGTCGCCAGCGGCATGGCCGATCGCGGCATCGGCGTGCAGCCTGCCGCGCATCACTTCGGACTCGATTTCATTCGGATCGTCAGCGAGGACTATTTTTTTCGCCCGCGAACGCGCACGGCTCGACGAAGCGCGGCTCGGGTCCGTGTTGCGCAGCAATGCTTTCAGCGACAGCGTCGCGCATCTCGATGGCTACGATCCGGCGCGGTGCGGCTCGCTGGTCGATATCGAAGACGGGCTGATCGGCTGATGTGCGAAACGAACCGTAAAAGACGTGCGCCCGGTAAATCCTGTCGCCCGCAACGATATGCGTTAACCTAACGGCTTGCCGTAAGGTTCCACTTCGTTTGACACCGTTTGGGACGCGGCCTCGCCGCGCGAAATACCATGAAACTATCGCTGCTCGCCTACGGCTTCCGCCGCGCTTGTCGCCGGCGCCGTTTATCTCGTGCCTGTCGCGTTCGCGCAGAATTCGCCGGGCGTGCCGGGGCGGTGTGCTTCAGGATCAGTTCCGTCTGAACGAGCATCCGCAAATGCAGTTCGCCGCGTCAGCGCCGTCCGACAAGTATCAGAAGAATACGTCGGCCATGCGCCGCAAGGCCGACAACGGTGACCCGAACGGCTGCAATCTGAAGTGCCCGAATTTCAATTCGAAACTGATATCGTTGCCCCACACTGCATCCCTCTGCTAATTCAGACGCTTAGACTCCGCTTACGCGCATCGACCGATAAAGATTACATGATGGCGTGCGTTTGGTATGAAGTCAGGAGTAACTTAACGTGGCGTGCCGTCGAAGCGTTTTCTCGATGAGCGCGCGATCACAAGTTCTATAAAACGAAAAACAGGAAGTGCGTCGCAGCGGGGATGACGAGAGACATTCCGTGCCGCCAGCGAAAACGGGGACCACGCGGCGCAGGCAGCATGCATGGCTTCCGCAAGCACTTCGGATTAGCAAAGATGCGAATTCTTCAGGTCATACTGATGTCGCGATTATCGGGCGCGGAATTACTTGCGAAGGGTGTGGCGATCGGACATCAACGGGGCGTACATGATGTCTGCATCGCATCACTCCATCCGGAAAACGACGATTTCACCCATATCAGCGCGGAACTGCGCACGCATGGCGTGCATTGTCTGTTTCCCTCGAAGAACATGATGGGCAAGCTAGGGCGGCTGATGTTTCTGCATCGCGCCATCCGCGGTTTCAGGCCGGACATCATCTTCGCGCATGCGACCATTCCCGTGCTCTACGTGCGGGCCTTGCCCACGCGCCGCGCCGATCGTCTCATGCATTCGGGCGCGAACGACTTCTCCAATCGCGCGCTGCTGCGGTCCGAGCGGCTGCTGTCTAGCCGGGCGAAGGCAGTGATCGGCGTGTCGCAGAAAAACATCGACAACTATGTTTAGGAAGTCGGCCTTCATCCGTCGCACGGCTGCGTCAATATGTACAGGAGCGCCTGGAGGGCAAAGTACATGACGCTGATGGTGGTGAAATTGCCGGGCCCAGGCAGGCACTGTTCAAGGGTCGAAATAAACCACATCGCGGGGACCGAA
>LELG01000021.1 GCA_001045575.1 Candidatus Burkholderia pumila | reverse complement strand
CGGTTAATGGCAAATCTGCTGGTCGCCGTGGTCAACGGCCGCCGGGAGCCGGTCACGTCCTGGGGGGGAGGCGAACAATGAGTGAGAAGATCATGCCGCAACATCTTGCTCGCAAAGCGATCCTGTATGTGCGCCAATCCTCGGCGTGGCAGGTGGCGAATAAGTCCGAAAACGAATTGTGCAGACGCTCCTTAATATCCTCCGATTTAGTTTACAATTTACAACCGGATTTGGGTAAAGCTCAGCGCCGGGGAGGCGGCTACTGCATAAAAAAACCAGAAGCGCTTTTCACGACATACAAGCATCAAACAACCTTAGCATCCCGCAGCAAAGCGATCCGCTCGTCGTCATACCCGAGCAGTTCACCAAGCACAGAAGCAGTATGCTCACCGAGCATAGGCGGATGCACCTGCGCCTCAACGGGCGTAGCACTCATCTTGATCGGATTGGATTGGCAACAAGCTGCACGTCACTGCCGGAGGGATGAGGTAAATCGATCTGTATCTTTCGCGCAACGACCTGCGGATCTTCGAAAACTTCACCGAGATCATTGATCGGCCCGCAAGGCAGCCAGCAGTCTCCAAATCAGCGAGCCACTCAGCTTGCCCTTCAACCGGACTATATTAGCAAGAATCGGCACGAGCACATCACGATTCCGCACCCGCGAAGGATTGAAAGAAAAAACCGCGGATCATCGGCAAGATCAGATCGTCCACCGGCCTCGACAAACCGCCGAAACTGCCCGTCATTGCCCACAGCGATGATGATCCCACCCATCGCTGATCTGAAACATCTAATGCACGATGTTCGCATGCGCCTTGCCCCATCGCACCGGCGGCTTGCCGCTCGCAAGATAGTTCGTGTTCATGTTGGCGAACATCGCAATCTGCACATCGAGCAAGGCCATATCGATATATTGCCCTTCGCCCGTACGATCCCGATGAGTCAGCGCCGCCAGCACCGCAACAGACGCATACATGCCCGTCATCAGATCGGCGATTGCCACGCCCGCTTTCTGCGGCCCGTCGCGCTCGCCGGGAATGCTCATGAACCCGCCGATGCCCTGAATGATAAAGTCATACCCCGCACGATTCGCATACGGCCCGGTCTGCCTGAATCCGGTCACCGAGCAATAACGATATCCGGCTTCACAGCGCGCAAAGACTCGTAGTTGAGCCCGTACTTCTTCAACTGCCCGACCTTGTAGTTCTCCAGCACGACATCGCTGATAGCGGCCAGTTTGCACACGATGCGCTGACTTTCCGCCGTAGCGATATCCACCGTCAGCGACCGCTTGTTCCGATTCGCCGCAAGTTAATATATATGCGGCCTCGCGCGTGTCCTCGCCATCGGGCGTTTTCAGATACGGCGGCCCCCAATGATGCGTGTCATCGCCGGTGTCGGGGCGTTCGATCTTGATGACGTTCGCGCCCAGATTGGCGAGGGTCTGCGCACACCACGGACCTGCCAGCACGCGGATATGGCTCAAGGTTCCCATTCGACGTTTCGCTCCGGAGAAGGAACCGCAAATGTCGCCCGGAAACGACATGCGCGCGATAGCGGTTTGCTCGCGTATCGCTGGGAAGCCGTTGGAACAAGGTGCGTGGGGCGAATCCCGTATAATCGCAAATTACTCTGCCTGTTTGGAAGCCTTGCCGGACCGCGTTGTACAGCGCGTGATTCAAAGCAGGCCCGGACGGCTAAAACCGAAAACCGCAGAAAACCCCGTACGCCATGAAAGCCGCCGAAATACGCGAAAAATTCTTGAAGTTTTTCGAATCGAAGGGCCATACGATCGTCCGCTCGTCGAGCCTCGTGCCCGGCAACGATCCCACGCTGCTCTTCACCAACTCGGGCATGGTCCAGTTCAAGGACGTGTTCCTGGGTAGCGAATCGCGTCCATACAAGCGCGCGACCACCGCGCAGCGCAGCGTGCGCGCGGGCGGCAAGCACAACGATCTGGAGAACGTCGGCTATACGGCCCGGCATCACACGTTCTTCGAAATGCTCGGCAACTTCTCGTTCGGCGACTATTTCAAGCGCGATGCCATCCACTATTGCTGGGAGTTGCTGACCAAGGTCTACAACCTGCCCGCGGAGAAGCTGACCGTCACCGTCTATCAGGAAGACGACGAAGCGTACGGCATCTGGGAAAAGGAAATCGGCGTGCCGAAGGAGCGGATCATCCGCATCGGCGACAACAAGGGCGCGCGTTACGCATCGGATAATTTTTGGCAGATGGCCGACACCGGCCCGTGTGGCCCGTGCTCCGAAGTGTTCTACGATCACGGCCCGGAAATCTGGGGCGGCCCGCCGGGATCGGCTGAAGAAGATGGCGATCGCTTCATCGAGATCTGGAATCTCGTGTTCATGCAGTTCAATCGCGATGCGCAGGGCAACATGACGTCGCTGCCCAAACAGTGCGTCGATACCGGCATGGGTCTCGAACGCCTCGCCGCCGTGCTCCAGCACGTGCACAGCAATTACGAAATCGATCTGTTCCAGACGCTTATCAAGGCCGCCGCGCGCGAAACGAACACGCCGGACCTGGAAAACAGCTCGCTGAAAGTCATTGCCGACCACATCCGCGCTTGCTCGTTCCTGATCGTCGATGGCGTGATTCCCAGCAACGAAGGCCGCGGCTACGTGCTGCGCCGCATCGTGCGCCGCGCCATTCGTCACGGCTACAAGCTCGGTCAGAAAAGCGCGTTCTTCCATGAGCTTGTGGCGGATTTCGTCGCGGAAATGGGCGCGGCGTATCCCGAACTCGCGGATGCGCAACAGCGCGTCACCGACGTGCTCCGTCAGGAAGAAAAGCGCTTCTTCGAGACCATCGAGCACGGCATATCCATTCTCGACGGCGAACTCGCCGCCCTCGACAAGAAGGGCGTCAAGCAGCTCGACGGCGAACTCGCGTTCAAACTTCACGACACGTATGGCTTCCCGCTCGACCTGACGGCGGACGTGTGCCGCGAGCGCGGCGTGACCGTCGATGAACCCGCGTTCGACGACGCAATGGCCCGCCAGCGCGATCAAGCCCGCGCCGCAGGCAAGTTCAAACTCGCGGCGGGCCTCAAATACTCGGGCGCAAAGTCCACGTTCCACGGCTACGAAAAGGAAATTTTCGACGACGCGAAGATCCTCGCGATCTACGTCGAAGGCGTGTCCGTGAACGAGGCGAAGGACGGACAGCAAGCCGTCATCGTGCTCGATCACACGCCGTTCTACGCGGAATCCGGCGGTCAGGTAGGCGATCAGGGCGTGCTGGCGAACGCATCGTCGCGCTTCGCGGTGGCGGACACGCTGAAAGTGCAGGCCGACGTCGTCGGCCATCACGGCACGGTGGAACAGGGCACGCTCAAGCTCGGCGACGTGGTGAAGGCGGAAATCGACGCCGTGCGCCGTGCCCGCACCGCGCGCAATCACTCGGCGACGCACCTGATGCACAAAGCGCTGCGCGAAGTACTCGGCGGCCACGTGCAACAGAAAGGCTCGCTGGTGGACGCCGACAAGACGCGTTTCGACTTCGCCCACAACGCGCCGATGACGGACGACGAAGTCCGCCGCGTCGAGCAGATCGTCAACAATGAAATCATCGCAAATGCGCCGGGCGTGGTGCGCGTGATGGCTTACGACGACGCCGTGAAGGAAGGCACCATGGCGCTTTTCGGCGAAAAGTACGGCGATACGGTCCGCGTGCTCTATCTCGGCTTCTCGCGCGAACTCTGCGGCGGCACGCACGTGCAGCGCACGGGCGACATCGGCTTCTTCATGATCGTGGTGGAAGGCGGCGTCGCGGCAGGCATTCGCCGCGTCGAAGCCATCACCGGCGACAACGCCGTGCGCTACGTGCAGGAACTGGATCAACGCATCAACGCGGCGGCGGGCGTTTTGAAGGCGCAGCCGGCGGAACTGACGCAGCGCATCGCGCAGGTTCAGGATCACGTGAAGTCGCTGGAGAAGGAACTGGCGGCGCTCAAGTCGAAGCTCGCCGCGAATCAGGGCGATGAACTCGTGTCGCAAACCGTCGATATCGCGGGCGTGCAAGTGCTCGCCGCGCAGCTCGAAGGCGCGGACGTCAAGACGCTGCGCGAGACCGTCGGCAAGCTGAAGGACAAGCTCAAGAGCGCGGCTATCGTGCTGGCGTCGGTCGAGGGCGGCAAGGTGAGTCTCATCGCTGGCGTGACAGCGGATGCATCGAAGAAAGTGAAGGCGGGCGAACTCGTCAACTTTGTTGCGCAGCAGGTCGGCGGCAAGGGCGGCGGACGTCCGGACATGGCGCAGGCAGGCGGCACGGAGCCGGCGAACCTGCCGGCGGCGCTCGCGGGCGTCACAGGGTGGGTGCAGCAGCAGCTCTGATCCAAAACGTAGCATAAAAAACGGCCCGGTGTTTTAGACCGGGCCGTTTTTTATTACAGGCTGTCAGGCACATCACGTGCATCTCTCGAACTACTTATAAACGATGAAAGGGAGACACACGATGAATCGCACACTCATTTCCATTGTGTTGGCCACTTCGATGCTCGCGGCACCGGCGTCGCGCAGGCAAAAGGCTGTCTGAAGGGCGCGGCGGTCGGTGGTGTGGCGGGGCATGTCGCGGGCGGGCACGGCACGGCGGGCGCGGTCGGCGGCTGCGCGATCGGCCATCACGAAGCGAGCGCGACAAGAAGGACAAGAAGGCGCAGGAAGCCGCCGCGGCCAGCGCGCCGAATAATAAGTAAGCGGTTATCCGTAACCGCTAAAATGGGTGGATCCACTTGGGCGCAGCAAGGCAATGCAGCAAGCGCCCGAGTCAACGCAGAGCAGAAGCGAACGCCCATGACCGCGCCCATCGATTCGACTCAACACTTCGCCTCCGACAACTACGCCGGCATTTGCTCCGAAGCGCTCGCCGCGCTCGTGCAGGCCAGCACCAGCGGCCACGAACCCGCCTACGGCGACGCGACGAATCGTGGACGAGCCAGGTGTGCGATCGCATCCCCGATCTGTTCCAGACCGACTGCGAGGTGTTCTTCGTCTTCAACGGCACGGCGGCGAATTCGCTGGCGCTGGCCTCGCTGTGCCAGTCGTATCATTCAGTCATTTGCCACGAACTCGCGCATATCGAAACCGACGAATGCGGCGGCCCAGAATTCTTCTCGGGCGGCTCGAAGCTGCTCACCGCAAAAGGCGAAAACGGCAAGCTGACGCCGGATGCCATCGAAGAACTCGTTACGAAACGCTCGGATATTCACTATCCGAAGCCGAAGGTCGTGTCGCTTACGCAATCGACGGAAGTCGGTACTGTCTATTATATACCGGTCGAGGAAGTGCGCGCAATTGCGCGCTATCGCCAAACGGCGGCATCTGAAGGTGCATATGGATGGCGCGCGCTTTGCAAATGCGGTCGCAACGCTGAACGTGCATCCGTCGGAAATCACGTGGTGCGCGGGCGTCGATGTGCTGTGCTTCGGCGGCACCAAGAACAGTTTGCCGGTGGGCGAGGCGGTGATGTTCTTCGACCAGTCGCTGGCGACGGACTTCGTGTACCGGCTCAAGCAGGCGGGACAGCTCGCATCGAAAATGCGCTTTATCTCTGCGCCGTGGCTCGGACTGCTCGATGACGACGTCTGGCTGCGCAACGCGCGTCACGCCAACGCGATGGCGCAGCTGATGGCCGCACGCCTCGCGGATATCCCCGGCGTCGCGATGATGTTCAAGCCCGAATCCAACGCCGTCTTCGCGGAATTGCCCGCTCAGGTGGTGGCCGCCTTGCGGGCGAAGGGCTGGCGGTTCTTTCATCGGCTCGGGCGGATGCCGCCTCACGTGGAGACGTGCTGCAGCTTCTTCGCGCCGATCGTGTTTCCGGATCGTATCGATGCCGGTTTGCGCGTGGAAAAGCTCGGCAACACGAGCGTGCGCTACGAAGTCGCTATCTTCGCGGAAGGCTCGGACACGGCTGCCGCGCAAGGGCATTTCGTGCATGTGTACGTCGATCGCGTCACGCGCCGACCCGCACCGCTGGTCAACGCGCTGAAGCCGTTGCTCGCCGGCTGAGGGCGGCGCCTTGCTTCAGTGGTTCTGATCAGCCTGCTCAGTGGCCTGAGCGTCGGCCTTTTGCTGTTCATGTTTGTCGGCCGGACTCACGCTAATCTTTTCGATGCTCGGCGTCCTCAACTTCGTGCATGCGAGCTTTTACATGCTCGGCGTGTATGCTGGACAGGCGCTTGCCGCGTATGGCGGATTCTGGTTCGCGCTGATTGTTGCGCCTTTGCTTGTCGGCACGGCGGGCGCGCTGTTCGAACGCTTGCTTCTGAGGCGCGTGCATGGGCGCGGCGCGCTGGCGGAATTGCTGCTGACGTTCGGCGCGGCCATCGTCATGGGCGAGGGCGTGAAGCTGATCTGGGGACTCGGCCCGCTGCCTGCTGCGATTACTTCCCTGCTCGACGGTCCTTTATTCACGCTGTTCGATGCCAAGTTCTCGCGTTATCGCGCGTTTATGATGCTCGTCGCTGACGCATCCGCATATCATCGAGACGCTCAGCCATGACGTGCCGCGCGTCTTTACGATGGTGTTCGCCCTCGGCACCGCGCTCGCCGCGCTGGCGGGCGTGATCGGCGGAATCGGGTCGTTGCCGGGTGCGCTGGCGGCGTCGCTGCTGGTGGGCATCGTGCAGACGTTTGCGGTGGGCGCGACGGCGTTGGCGGGAAGCGTGGCGTCGATGTTCGACTTGAGCCTGCCGCCTGCGTGGGCCGCGTTGACCGCAGCTCGCACCCATGCTGCCCTATGTGCTGCTCGCCCCGCACGGACTTTTCGGCGAACGAGCGCGAGATGATGTTTAAGTTTATTGCGCTGATTGCCGAGTTTTTTCCGCCCGCGTTGGTTTCGGATCAGTCGTGGCTGCTCGCGTATATCGCGCAAACCGCGATGCTGATCGTCTTCGCGCTGTCCTACAACCTGCTGCTCGGCGAGACGGGCTTGCTGTCGTTCGGGCACGCCGTCTATTCCGGCCTTGGCGCATTCGTCGCCGCACATGTATTCAATCGATACGACGTGCCTTTGCCACTGCTTCCTTTGATCGGCGGCGCGGTGGCCTCAGTCGCAGCGATGCTCTTTGGCGCGATCTCGACGCAACGCGGCGGCACGACCTTCGCCATGATCACGCTCGGCATCGGCGAACTCGTGGCGGCCAGCGTGTGGCTGGTGCCGGGATGGTTCGGCGGCGAAGGCGGCGTGTCGATCGATCGCGCGAGCGGCGCTCATTTTCTATCGATGATCTTCGGCCTGATGCGCGAAGCGTATGCGCTGATCGCGTGCCGGTGCATCGTATCGAGCGTGGCGATGTAATTCTTTGCGCGCACGCCGATGCGCCGTTTCGCCAACGCCGGGCGCGACAACCCGGCGCGACGCGGCGGCCATCGGCTTTGCGCCGCGTCGCGTGCGCTTCACCATGCTGATCGTATCGGCGTTCTTTGCGGGCATCGTGGGCGTGCTGTCGCTCATCAATGTCGAACTGGTGTTGGCGGAAAGTGTCGGTCTCGCTCGTTCGACGAGCGCGCTCGTAGCGACGGTCATCGGCGGCGCCCAATCTTTCTTCGGGCTGATGGCCGGCAGCGGTGCTGCTGACGTTTTTCAGCGTCGCGGTGGCGAGTATTTCGAGCGTCTGCCGATGTTCTTGGCTTGCTTTTCATGTGGGTCGTGGTAGCGTCGCCTGAGGGTGTCGTTGGTGTCTTTGCCAAACGCGATGTGCGCTACGCCGTTGCGCATAGTGGCGTTCGGCGTCGTCACGGCCGTTTGTATCGAAGCGCTCTATGCGAGACATGTCGATCTGCGCGCGTCCGTGCTTGCCGCGGCTTGCGCGCTTGCCGGTTGCTTCCTGTCGAGATGGAAACGATGATGACGCCCGCGCTCGAACTTCGAGGCATCACGAAACGCTTCGGCGCGACGCAAGTGTTGCGCGGGGTCGATCTTCGTGTCGAAGCGGGCGAGCGGCATGCGCTGACCGGTCCGAACGGCGCGGGCAAGTCGACGCTCTTCGATCTCGTATCAGGACGCGTGCGGCCGAACGAAGGCCGCGTGGTTGTGGATGGCATTGATATCACGGGCAATCCGCCGCAACGCGTGAGTCGCGTCTTGGCGCGCAGCTTCCAGACGACGAGCGTGTTCGGCGGGATGAACCGCGCAGAAGCATCGCGGGCGCTCGCTCTGATTCGCGCGACGACGGAAGGACGCACGCTGCTGGTCATCGAACATGATATGGACGCGGTTTTTATACTGGCAGATCGCGTGTCGGTACTCGTGTAAGGACGCGTGATCGCCACCGGCAGCCCGACGCGATCCGCGCGAATTGCGCCGTGCAGGAAGCATATCTGGGCGGAGAGATCGCATGAGCTTGCGGATAGAAAATCTTCGCGCCTGGTACGGTAACGCGCAGGTGCTGCATGGCGTGAATCTGTCGATCGATGAAGGCGAGGCGATTGCTTTGGTTGGCCGCAATGGTTCGGGGCGTTCGACGCTGGCGAAGGCGATCATGGGCCTCGTCGCGCGATGCGAAGGTTCTTTGACATATCGCGGCGTTTCCTTGATTGGAATTAGGCCGTTTGAACTCGCGCGCAGAGGCATCGGCTATGTACCCGAAACGCGCGATGTGTTTCCGTCGCTGAGCGTACATGAGAACTTGTTGCTTGGCGAACGGCGCGCTTCACGCTTCAGTATCGATGACGCATACAAGCTGTTCCCCCGTGCTCGAAGAACGCGCAGCCGTGAAAGCAGGTGCACTCTCCGGCGGCGAGCAGCAAATGCTCGCCCTTGCCCGCAAGCTGACGGGCGATCCATCGCTCGTCGTCATCGATGAACCCGGCGCAGGGCTCGCGCCGCGCGTCATCGCGCAAGTCACCGAAAGCCTGGCGATGCTGCGCGAACGAGGCATCGTCAGGCTGCTGATCGAAGAGCGCATGACGATCGCCCGCGCGCTCGATGCACGCGTCGCGGTGATGGGCCGCGGCGTCGTCCGGTTCGATGGCACGATGCGGGCGCTGAGTGATGCGCAGCGGGAGTGGTTGGCGGTCGGACAGCCGGACGTTTCGCGCTAATATGACGGCATTATTTAAAACCTGGCGGGAGAAATCATGGCAGCCGTGACCATTCCAGACATTGACGAACAACTCGAAGCGCGCTTGCGCAGGAAGGTGGCGTTGCATGGCCGCTCGATGGAAGACGAGGCGCGGGACATTCTGCGGTCCGCGCCTTCGACTGAACCGGCAAGCGGGAGGACGCTGGTCGATTCCATTCGTAATCGCATTGTGCCGATCGGAGGCATCGAGTTAGATTTGCCGTCGCGCGATGGCATTCGTGAACCGTCGGGCCTTGGCGAATGATCATTCTGGATACCAATGTCCTGTCCGAAGTGCTACGGCCCGCGCCTGAACAACCCGTGTTGCAGTAGTTTGTAGACCAGACCCATGCTTCGCTTTTCACTACGACGGTGACGCGCGGCGAAATCTCGTACGGAATCCGGCTCATGCCGGCAAGCACGCGAAAGCAAAGTCTCTGGCAAGCGACTCAGTCGATCTTCAACGATGACTTCGCCGGCCGCGTTCTGAGAGTTTCGACGGCGATGCCGCCGAAACCTATGCGCAAATCGCATCGTCGAGAAGAGCGAAGGGCAAGCCGATCAGTCAGTTCGATGCAATGATCGCCGCTATCACCCGTTCACGAGGCGCAACGCTCGCCACGCGCAACGTGAAAGACTGCGTCGAATGCGGCATTGAGATCGTCGATCCTTGGAGCGTGTAGGCAGCATTCAGGCCTTACTATCCCGCTCCACGATTCACTCATGCTCCGGATCGTTTTTAAAGTGCCACGTGCGTTTTTCCCCGGCCATCACACGTTGAGATAATAGTTGTCGTACTCGTAAGGCACGACCACCGGATGATACCCGCGCGACACCATCACGACATCGTGATCCTCGACCGCCATCGTCTCGTCCAGATCACGCTCATCGCTATAAACGAGCTGAAACGCAAAGCCTTGCGGCGGATTCAGTCGATGATAGTAAGTCTCTCTTCCAGCGCACTCTCGACCGGCACATCGTCCTGGTCATGCTTGTGCGGCGGATAGCTCGATGCATGTCCGCCAGGCGTGCGCACTTCGACCACGAGTAATGACTCCGCCTCTTCCGTCTGCGGAAGAATGTCACATAACGTAACGCGTATTCGCGTGCTTACCGCGCGTCGAACGCTTCATCTGCGATGGCTCGATCAGACGCGGCGGATACTTGCCCGAAGCCGGCGCACTCGCCACGCCGATCTCCGCATCGCGGTCCGCGCGCACGATGGCCGCGAGCTTCGGCGGCACATACACCGCGTACGGCGCAGCATCTTCGAACACGCTGTCACGCGAGCCGATCGACTGCCAGTGCTCGTCGCCCACTTCGACGCTGACCGTGCCTGTCAGCACGACGATGCAGCTTTCCCGATCCGCATCGTAGACATGCACGACATCGCCCGCGTCGAGCCGGTATGCTGCGAAGCCCACGTACTTCTTCCATCCCGCCGAATCCGGCGTCACGCGCACGATGGTCTGATCGTCGCGCGATGCCTTCACTAGTCCATTGAACCAGATGGAATTGCACTGGATTCGTCGAGTTGGATCGGAATACTTCCACTTCAGTGGGACAGCCTGCTTGTTGTATTGACGGATGTAGCGCATGAGCTTCTTGTCGAGATCTTTGGTGCTGTTGAATATCTCGCGCTGCGACGCTCTCGTGGAAGGAGAAACGCATCGTCAGACTCGGAGACGCTTAATATGAGCGCGATACACTTTGGCATTGTCGGACTGAGGCGCCTCGGCAAGCGGCATGTGACGAATCTCGCCTGGCATGTGCCGGGGGCGCGGCTCGTGGCTGCGCGCAGTCCTGCTGCCGATGAACCCGACTGGGCTTCTATCGAGTTTCCTTCCGTCGTGCTGCATGCGGACTACGACGCGTTTTTGCAAGATGCTTCCGTTGATGCCGTCTGGCTCTCCTTGCACGCGCAGCAAATCATCGCGGCCTTGCGCGCGGGCAAGCACGTCTTCTGCGAAAAGTCGCTGTCGCTCGATCTCGCGGGATGCGATGCCGTGATCGATGAGCACGCGCGCCATCCGCATCTGCACGTGATGATCGGCTTCGTGCGCCGCTTCGACGCGAGCTACCGCGATGCCTTCGATCGAATCGAAGCAGACGCGATCGACCGGCCGTTCATGGTGCGCTCGCAAACCTGCGACAAGAACGATCCCGATGGCTTCTTCGTGCGTTATGCGCCGGCATCGGGCGGGCTGTTCCTCGATTGCAGCGTGCACGCTATCAATCTGGCGCGCTGGCTTCTGGGTAATCCGCGTCCGCGACGCGTGTATGCGAGCGGCACGATTGCGATTCACGAAGACTTGCGCGAGTGCAATGACATCGACAATGGCGTTGGGCGTCGTCGAATTCGATTACGGACGGCTCGCGGTGTTCTACGCATCGCGCACGATGGCGCATGGGCATGGTACGCAGACGGAGATTATCGGCACGTCGGGCGCGTTGTCAGTGGGAAGGAATCTGCGGGCCAACCGCGTAAAAATCGCGGACCAGCATGGCATGCGCAACGTGTGCACACTGACGTTCTTCGAGCGCTTCGAGGATGCATTCCTGCGCGATGGCATATCGGTCGGCTAACGCTTGAGGATGCGCGGGAAGCGACAAGGATCGGGATTGCGATGCGGGAGGCTTTGCAGAGGGGAAAGGCGGTGGAAGGTTGAGCGACGATGCTCAGCCCAACGACCACACGCACCGGCTTGCCCACCCACGTCAGCATCTCGATCAGCGAGTCGATGGTGAACTTGCTTGCCTTCTTGTTCACCACGTCCGACACGCGAGGCCGCGTTACGTGCAAGATCTCGGCGGCATCGGCTTGCTTGAGATGATGCTCGTCGATCCATGAAGCGAGTTCATCCATCAACTGCTCCTTCAACTTCAGCATCTGTCCGATCAGGGCCTTCGATTCAGCCTGATATCGACGAGCTTCTTCGGGCGTGAACCCAAGTTCGGCGAACAGATTCGCGCCGGGCTTCGTCACGTCTCGGACTTGCGTATCAACTTTGCTCATGGCTGTGCCTTCCTGTCTCGGGCAATTGCACGAAAGCGAATCGCGGCAATTTCCTTGTCATGTTTCGATGTTGCTTGAGTCTTTTTCTGGAAGCAGTGCAGTATGTAAATGTAAAGCGCTTCGGCGAATTTTGCTACGTACATCACGCGAAAGATTCCGCTCGTCTCACGGACACGGATTTCGCGGACGCCCGGACCAATGTCGTCGAATGGCTTCCAGTCCTCGGGTCAAGACCGGCCTGTACTCGGCTCAATTGGAAACCCGCTTCTCGTCGGGCAACACTCGGGAATGCAAGAAGGTCACCGTAGGACGAGCCGATCGACTGAATCGCTTTTTCATAATTCATTGTATAAATTTTTGTACGGAATTGCTACCGGGGATGGATGAGGTCTGGCTGGCAATCTACTTTTCTAATCGCAACTTTTGAACTTAGGAAACTCTGAACAACCACTCCACATAACCGCACCACGCCAGTAGGCTCTTGACCACCGCGTTAAAATACCCTTCCTTAACCGCACGCTCCTAACGAGCAAAACGAAAGGTTCAAACGCAATGGAGATCCACAAAGAAGTCGACGCCCGCGGCCTCAATTGCCCGCTGCCGATCTTGCGCGCCAAGAAAGCGCTTGCCGACATGACGAGCGGGCAGATCCTGAAAATGCTCGCCACGGATCCCGGTTCGCAGCGCGATTTCGCCGCATTCGCCAAGCAGACCGGCAACGAGATCGTCGAAGTCACGACGCAGGACAAGATTTTTACCTTCCTCATACGCCGTCGATAAAAAAAAGCCCGTCACGTTTTTGCGTGACGGGCTTTTGTTCAATGCAAGTCAGCCGATAAAACTCAGCCTTCGAGAACTGGCGCGCGATTACGCAGATATTCTTCGAAATCCTTCGCAACTTCCGGGTGACGCAGCGCAAATTCCACCGTCGCCTTCAGATAACCCAGCTTGCTGCCGCAGTCGAAACGCGTGCCGTGATACTTGTACGCGAGCACTTGTTCATCCGACAATAGCGATTGAATGGCGTCCGTCAGTTGTAACTCACCGCCCGCGCCCGGCTTCAGCGCGCGGATGTGATCGAAAATGCGCGGCTTTAGTATATAACGGCCGACCACGCCGAGATTCGACGGCGCCACCGAAGGCTCCGGCTTTTCGACGATGCCCGACAGCTTGAAAATGTTGTCTTCCCATTCCTTGCCGTCGATCACGCCATAAGACTTCGAGTCCGCCTGCGGAATCTCTTCCACGCCAATGACCGAGCTGTGATAGTGGTCGAACACTTCGATCATCTGCGACATGACGGGCGGCTTGCCGTACAGCAAGTCGTCCGCGAGAATCACTGCGAACGGGTTGTCACCCACCAGCTTTTCCGCGCACAAAACGGCGTGGCCCAGACCCAGCGCTTCGGCCTGACGCACATAGAAGCAGTCCACATGGCTCGGCTTGATGCTGCGCACGAGTTCGAGCAGCTTCTCCTTGCCGCGCGCTTCGAGTTCCGCTTCGATCTCGTAGGACTTGTCGAAGTGGTCTTCGATCGCGCGCTTGCTGCGGCCCGTGACGAAGATCATTTCGGTGATGCCGGCTGCCATTGCTTCTTCCACCGCGTACTGAATCAGCGGCTTGTCCACGACTGGCAGCATTTCCTTCGGGCTGGCCTTGGTCGCGGGAAGGAACCGCGTGCCCAGACCCGCGACGGGGAAAACCGCTTTGGTAACTTTTAGCATGTGATAACCCTGATCCTCTTAATCATTTAGAACATCGAGCTAATGGAGGTGAAGCGTAATCCGAGCCATGACGCTGGCTTGAAACGGTAAAACGTTTCGAACCCCCAAATCAAGCCGGCAAGCGCAATAATTGCGCCCGAAGCTTCTCGATAGTGGTTCCGTATTCTGCCAGCCTTTTGCGCTGCTGTTCAACGACGGCAGTCGGTGCTTTTGAAACAAAGCTTTCGTTTTCCAGCTTCGCGTTACATTTGCCAATTTCCATCGTCAGCCGATCGACTTCCTTCGTCAAACGCTCACGTTCCGCAGCCACATCGATCTCGACCTTCAGCACGAGCTTGTTATTGCCGATGATCGCCACCGGCGCACCGGCCGCCTCGGCATCGAGGGCGGCTTCATCGTCGATGATCTTCACTTCCGACAGGCGCGCCAGCGCCGCAACGTAAGGCGCGAAAGTAGCGAGACGCGCGGCATCGCCGTGAGCAAGCAAGGGCACCTTCACCGCAGGCGACAGATTCATTTCGCCACGCAGATTACGACATGCATCGATGACACTTTTCAGTTCGGCGGCCCATTGTTCTGATGATTCGTCGATCTTTTTGGCGTCGCTGCGCGGGTAAGCCTGCGTCATGATCGACACGTCGCCTTCCGCAGCACCTTGCGGCCATGCATCCGTCAGCGGCGCAACCTTCTGCCACAACGCTTCCGTAATGAACGGGATGATCGGATGCGCAAGACGCAGCACCGTCTCCAGCACACGCAAGAGTGTGCGGCGCGTGGCCGTCTGCTGTTCCGGCGTGCCCGTTTGAATCTGCACCTTCGCAAGTTCGAGATACCAGTCGCAGTACTCGTCCCACACGAACTTGTAGAGCGCGCTCGCCACGTTGTCGAAGCGATAATCCGCGAAGCCTTTCCCGATTTCCGCTTCCACGCGCTGAAGCAGCGACACGATCCATCGATCCGCCTGCGAGAAATCCGTATAGCCGCCGGGACCGCAATCGCCCGGCTTGCATGCGCCCAGATTAGCAAAGCCGCAGTCGTGGCCTTCGCAGTTCATCAGCACGAAGCGCGTGGCGTTCCACAGCTTGTTGCAGAAATTGCGATACCCTTCGCAGCGTGCCAGATCAAAATTCACATTGCGACCGAGCGTGGCCATGGATGCCATCGTAAAGCGCAGCGCATCGGTGCAGAACGCGGGGATGCCTTCCGGATACTCCTTGCGCGTCTTCTTCTCGATCTGCGCCGCCGCCTTCGGATTCATGAGGCCGGTGGTGCGCTTCGCCACGAGCGGTTCGAGTTCGATGCCATCGACGATATCGATCGGATCGAGCGTGTTGCCCTTGCTCTTTGACATCTTCTGGCCTTCCGCGTCGCGCACGAGGCCGTGCATGTAGACGGTCTCGAAGGGTACGCGGCCGGTGAAGTGCGTGGTCATCATCACCATCCGGGCGACCCAGAAGAAGATGATGTCGAAGCCGGACACGAGCACTGTCGAGGGCAGGAACGCTTCCAGTTCCTTCGTCTGCGCAGGCCAGCCGAGCGACGAGAAGGGCACCAGCGCCGACGAGAACCACGTGTCGAGCACGTCTTTGTCACGCTTGAGTAGGCCCCTGTAGCCTTGCGCGTCCGTTTCGGCGCGGGCTTCCTCTTCCGTCTTCGCAACGAAGATTTCGCCGTTCTCGCCGTACCATGCGGGAATCTGATGGCCCCACCACAACTGGCGCGAGATGCACCAATCCTGGATGTTTTCGAGCCACTGGTAGTACGTGGTCGTCCAGTTCTCCGGCACGAATTTGATCTGGCCGTTGCGCACAACATCGAGTGCTGTTTCCGTGATCGACTTGCCCGGATTGAACGTGCCTTCCGGCGCGGGCTTGCTCACGGCGACGAACCACTGATCCATCAGCATCGGTTCGATGACCACGTTGGTGCGATCGCCGCGCGGCACCATTAGTTTGTGCGGCTTCACGGAGTCGAGCAGGCCGAGCGCTTCCAGATCCTGCACGACTTGTTTGCGCGCATCGAAGCGATCCATGCCGCGATACTTCTCGGGCGCGTTGTCGTTGATCTTCGCGTCAAGCGTGAGGATTTCGATCTGCGGCAGCTTGTAGCGCTGGCCCACGGCGTAGTCGTTGAAGTCATGCGCGGGCGTGACCTTAACGACGGCCGTGCCGAACTCTCGGTCCACGTAGTCATCCGCGATGACGGGAATCTCGCGGTCGCACAGCGGCAGCATGACCGTCTTGCCGATCAGATGCGCATAGCGCTCGTCTTCCGGATGCACCATCACAGCGACGTCGCCGAGCATGGTTTCCGGACGTGTGGTCGCCACCGTCAGATGCCCCGAGCCATTCGGCAGCGGATATTTGATGTGCCACAAGCTGCCGTCTTCTTCTTCGCTGACGACTTCGAGGTCCGACACCGCCGTACCCAGAACCGGATCCCAGTTCACGAGCCGCTTGCCGCGATAGATCAGCCCTTGCTTGTACAGCGTGACGAAGACATCGCGCACGGCGGCGGACATCTTGTCGTCCATCGTGAAGTATTCGCGCGACCAGTCGATCGATGCGCCCAGCCGCCGCACCTGATCCGTGATGGTCGAGCCGAACTGCTGCTTCCATTCCCAGACACGCTTGAGGAATTCTTTGCGGCCGAGATCGTGGCGCGAGATGCCCTTGGCATCCAGTTGACGTTCGACGACGATCTGCGTAGCAATGCCCGCGTGGTCCGTGCCCGGCACCCACAGCGTGTTCTCGCCGAGCATGCGGTGATAGCGCGTCAGGCCATCCATGATGGTCTGGTTGAATGCGTGGCCCATATGTAGCGTGCCGGTGACGTTCGGCGGCGGCAACTGAATGGAGAAGTTTTTCGCGCCTTCCTTGAATGTCGGCGCGGAATAGCCGCGTTTTTCCCATTCCGGGCCCCAGTAGGACTCGATATTCTGAGGCTCAAAGCTCTTCGCAAGCGCGTTGTCGCTCATGTGTGAAATCTGCCGAAAGATGCGTGAAAAGATGCGGGGAATCCCCAATTATAAGGTTCGATGCCGCTCCGTCGGATGATTTCGGCCCTCGGCCGGATGGCGTAGGCCGAAACGCCGCCATCGGCGCGGCCTTATAATATGTACAGCTTGTCTCCCGCTGTATCCGCGTCCCCAATTTTCTCCCCTATGTCCGATCTGCTAGCGAACCTGAATCCCGAACAACTGGCCGCCGTGACTCTGCCCAACGAACCCGCGCTGATTCTCGCGGGTGCGGGCAGCGGCAAGACGCGCGTGCTCATCACGCGCATCGCGTGGCTGATCCAGCAGGGTTACGCGTCGCCGCCGACCGTGCTCGCCGTGACCTTCACCAACAAGGCCGCGCGCGAGATGATGGCGCGCCTCTCCGCGCTCTTGCCCATCGATACGCGCGGCATGTGGATCGGCACCTTCCACGGCCAGTGCAACCGCATGCTGCGCGTGCACTGGCGCGACGCGGGCCTGCCGCAGACCTTCCAGATTCTCGACACGGCGGACCAGCTTTCTGCCATCAAGCGCCTGATGAAAGGCGCGGGCGTGGACGATGAAAAGTACCCGGCGAAAAATCTCCAGTACTTCATCAACAACGCGAAAGAGCAAGGGTTACGTCCCAAGGACGTCGATGCCACCGACGACTTCAACCGCAAATTCATCGAACTGTACGAAGCTTACGATCAGCAATGCCAGCGCGAAGGCGTGGTGGATTTTCCGGAGCTGCTGCTGCGCTGTTTCGAGCTGCTCGCGCACAATCTGCCGCTGCGCGCGCACTATCAGGCGCGCTTCCGCAACATTCTGGTCGATGAATTTCAGGACACGAACAAGCTGCAATACGCGTGGTTGAAGATGCTCGCGGGCGAGCACAACGCGATCTTCGCCGTAGGCGACGACGACCAGTCGATCTATGCCTTCCGTGGCGCGAAAGTCGGCAACATGCGCGACTTCGAGAACGAATTCCGCGTGCGCAATCTGATCAAGCTGGAGCAGAACTATCGTTCGCACGGACATATTCTCGATACAGCGAACTATCTGATCGCCAACAACTCGCGCCGCCTCGGCAAGAATCTGCGCACCGATGCCGGTCACGGCGAACCCGTGCGCGTGTACGAAGCCGCGACGGATTCGCAGGAAGCCGGGTGGATCGTCGAGGAAATCAAGGCGCTCATCAACACGGGCGTGTCGCGCGGCGAGATCGCGATTCTGTACCGGAGCAATGCGCAATCGCGGACCATCGAACATACGTTGGTGAATGCGAGCATTCCGTATCGAGTGTATGGCGGGCTGCGGTTCTTCGAGCGTCAGGAAGTGAAGCATGCGCTCGCGTATCTGCGTCTGATCGACAATCCGAACGATGACACCGCCTTCGCGCGCGTCGTTAATTTTCCGACACGAGGGATCGGTGCACGTTCTATCGAACAATTGGCCGATGCCGCGCGCCTCTATAAGTGTTCGATGGCTGCCGCCGTGCCTTACGTCACGGGCAAGGCAGGCACGAGCCTCGGCGCGTTTGCGACACTGATTGCGAAGATGCGCGCCGAAACGCAGCAGATGAGCCTGCCGGAAACGGTGGAGTACGTAGTGCGCACGAGCGGTCTCGCCGCGTTCTACGAAAACGAGCGCGAAGGCCAGGACCGGCTGGAAAACCTGCAGGAGCTGGTGAACGCGGCGGCGTTCGTCAGCGAAGAAGGCTACGGGCTCGACACGCCCGCGCGCTCCATTCCGCTGCGTCCGGGCGCGAGCAACGTGCCCGAGATCGTCAGCGAGGATGGCGAGATCGAAGTGCTGGATGCGCCGGGCATCGCCGATCCCGCGCAGAATCCCGACACCATGACGCCGCTGGCCGGTTTCCTGTCGCATGCATCGCTCGAAGCGGGCGATAACCAGGCGCAGGCCGGGCAAGACGCCGTGCAACTGATGACTGTCCACGCGGCGAAGGGTCTCGAATTCACGGTGGTGTTCATCACCGGACTGGAAGAGGGCTTGTTCCCGCACGAAAACAGCGCGCAGGAAACGGACGGGCTGGAAGAAGAGCGACGGCTGATGTATGTCGCCATCACGCGGGCGAAGGAGCGCTTGTATATCTCGTTCGCGCAGAGCCGCATGCTGCACGGCCAGACGCGCTACAATGTCCGCTCGCGCTTCTTCGATGAACTGCCCGAAGGCTCGCTCAAATGGCTCACGCCGAAGATCGAGCCGGGCGCGCGCTGGGGCGGCCGTTCGGACAACGCAGGCTGGGGCCGCGACTGGTTTGCGCGACCGAATCACGAGCGCGGCGGTTCTTACTACGAGAACGGCCAGACGACGCCCGTTCTGCCCGCGTTTGCCAATGAACAGCGCGCGGCCGAAAGCGGCTTCAAGATCGGACAGGCCGTGTTCCACACGAAGTTCGGCGAAGGCACAGTGACGGGGCTCGAAGGCTCCGGCGGCGATGCCCGCGCGCAAGTGCGCTTCAAGTGCCACGGCGAGAAGTGGTTGGCGCTCGCGGTGTCCAAACTGCAGGTGGTCAAATGAAGCGCCTCGGCGTGATGGCGGCGCTGCCGCCAGGAAGTGGGCGAAATGCGGGGCGTGGAGATCGTGGTGACGCTCGCGCGCGCTCATCCACGTGTTTTATGCCGGTGCGACCGTCTTCACTGGCGTTGCGGGCGGCGTGCATGCGGACGTGAACGTGGGCGATGTCGTTATCGTCGATACGTGGTTGCAGCACGATCTCGATGCCTCACCGCTGTTTCCGTGCTACGAGGTGCCGCTGCTCGACCGTTCTTATTTCGACGCCGATGCCACGCTGCCCGATGCGCTGGCGAGAGCCGCGCGGGCGTTCATCGCGGAGAGGGGGCGGCGCACTGGCCGAGCGCTTCAGCGTGCGCGGGTCGCGTGTGTATCCGCGGGCTAATCGCGAGTGGCGATCGGTTCATCGCCAGCAACGAAGGCGTCGCCGCCCTGCGCGAAGCCTTGCCCGATGCGCTCGCCGTCGAAATGGAAGGCGCGGCGTTCGCACAGGTCTGCTACGAGCACGGCATTCCATGCGCCGTGGTCCGCACCATCTTCGATACCGCCGATGCCCAAGCGCCCGCATCGTTCGCCGAATTTCTTATTGCGATTGCCGGGACCTACTCGTTCGGCATGCTGTCGCGCTTCCTCCGTACGCTTGCCTGAGCGCTTCCCGCTAACAGCGCGTCCTCCCACGACGTGCTTCAAAAAACCACCGTCGATTCTCGAAAACTCCGCTTTTATTTGATAATGATTCTCAATACAATGAGTCGCAAGTCTGGAGAACCGACATGACCATCGACACTCCCGCGACCGCGATGGACCGGCGCTTCGAAGCGCGCGCCCCGTCCGTCGGGGGGCAATCAGAAGAACGCTGCCATCGCCGTGAACGCGGCAAAAGTCATCGACACCACGCGCCGCACGTGGGAAGTGGTGCCCGCGCAAATGCCGAAGGAAGCGCGCCGCCGTCCGCCGCGCGCCATCGCAATCGAAAAAATGCGTCGTGCCGCGACGTTCCCGCTGGACGAGCCTGATCGCCGCGCTGAATTACTAGAACTGGAGCCCGAAACCGCTGTAAATGTCGCCACTTCGAATCGGAAACTATCGCTCTGGACGACCGCATGTTCGACGCCAGCCGTTTCCCGCGCGCGCCAGCGTTCGCGCGCCGTGAAGCCGGGTCGCTCTGGCGACGCCGTTTGTCATCATCATCATCATCATCGAATATGCCGCCGATGAAACCGCCGATGATCTGCGCCTGCGCGCGCGGCCTGGCTGCGCACGCATCGCGCGCAACTGGCGATGTTTTGCCGCGGCGTGATCGTGACGAGCCGCGCCTCGGAGCCCGTGTGCGACGACCCGCGAAGCCCTTCGCGCGATGACTGAGGGCAGCGGCGTGCGCACGGTCGTCGTTTCTAGCATGCGCGTGGCGGGCGAACTGGCACCGGTGCTGCTCAAGCATGTGGCGTCTTTCGAAACTGTCGATACACCGGCGACGCGTTCGCAGGCGCTGTAAAAAGTCGGACCGATCAGGGCGCGCCCTGTCTGGCAGGGGTTGGCTGGCTGCTCTATGCTGAGGGGCCAATCGCCATCCCTTCACAAAAGGACGCGCCATGCCGACTTACCGAGAAGCCTATCGCCGGTCGATCGAAGAGCCCGAGGCATTCTGGGCTGAACAGGCACGCCGCATCCACTGGCAGACGCCGTTCGAGCAGGTTCTCGACGCTAGCCAGCCGCCGTTTGCGCGCTGGTTCATCGGCGGGCAAACCAATCTCTACCATAACGCGGTTGATCGTCATCTCGCCACGCGCGCAACAGGACGCGCTCGTTGTATTTATCGACGGAAACGGGCATCGAACGCCGTTATACGTACGCCGAGCTGCACGCGGAAGTGAACCGTATGGCTGCTGTCATGCGCTCGCTGCATGCGCAGAAGGGCGACCGCGTATAGCGCTAATTATCTACCTGCCGATGATCCCCGAAGCGCTCGCGTGCGCGCGCGGCGGCAAGGTGATCGACTACACGCCGCTCGTCGACGAAGCCTTGTCGCGCGCCGAATACAAGGTGCCGCAAGTGCTATTGATCGACCGCCAGCTTGCGTCGGAGCGCTTGCAGGCGAGCTATCTCGTCTCCTACGAACCGATGCGCGAACAGTTTTTCGATGCTCAAGTGCCTTGCGGAATGGCTCGAATCGAACGAGCCTTCTTATGTGCTCTCTACACGTCGGGCACCATGGGCAAGCCGAAAGGCGTTCAGCGCGATGTCGGCGGTTATGCGGTGGCGCTCGCGGCATCGATGGAGCACATTTTTCAGGGCGAACCGGGCGATACGATGTTCACCGCATCCGATATCGGCTGGGTCGTGGGGCATAGCTGCATCATCTATGCGCCGCTGATCGCCGGGCTCACGACGGTGATGTACGAAGGCACGCCCATCCGCCCGGACGGCGGCATCTGGTGGCGGCTCGTCGAGCAATACAAGATCAATTTGATGTTCACCGCGCCGACCGCCATTCGCGTGCTCAAGAAGCAAGACCCAGCGCTGATGGATAAATACAATCTGTCGAGCCTGCGCACGCTTTTTCTCGCGGGCGAGCCGCTCGACGAACCGACTGCGCAGCGGATCCAGAGCGCGCTGAAAAAGCCGGTCATCGACAATTACTGGCAGACCGAAACCGGCTGGCCGATGATTGCGATTCCGCGCGGCATCGAGGAATTGCCGTCGAAGCTCGGATCGCGCGGCGTGCCGTCGATGGGCTTCAATCTCACGCTGCGCAACGAGGCGACCGGCAAGCCGTGCACGGCGGGCGAGAAGGGCGGCGGCTGCGTTCGTCGTGTTGCGTGATCCGGACAGCTGAACGCGCCGGGTGCGCGTGAGGGCATGGAGTCCGAGCTTTGTCATGCAGTTGATACGCCGCTTGGTGTTATAGCTCGTCCCGCACGCGTTCATTTCGTTGCGATGCTGCCTAAGACGCGGTCGGGAAAGTTGCTGCGGCGGGCGATTGCTGCGCTCGCTGAAGGGCGGGATCCGGGGAGCTTCCTACCATCGAGGATCCCGGCGCTTTGCACGAAAAAACCTTAACTGTGCGCCCGCACATCCTTAGTACTCGGCAACAAAACCGCCAAAACCCCGATCAAAGGCAAGAATGCACAAACCTTATAAACGAAGTCGATGCTAGTAGCATCAGCGACGGTTTCGAGCACGGCCGCACCGACCCCACCCATCCCGAATGCGAAGCCAAAGAACAGCCCCGCGACCATGCCGACCTTGCCGGGAATCAGTTCCGTTGCATAGACCAGAATGGCGGAAAACGCAGAAGCCAGCACAAGCCCGATGATGATCGACAACACGCTAGTCCATTGAACCAGTGAAATTACACCGGTATAAAAAGGTGCATGGGCGAAATGAATCTGACTGAAGCCGAGCGCGGTTGATCCTGCTGCTCGACGAAGGGACTTCGCGCGGGGCGATCATGAACGAACTGCGATGCGATTC
>LELG01000209.1 GCA_001045575.1 Candidatus Burkholderia pumila | reverse complement strand
AATTGCCTTCATGATCCACCACCCGGCGCCACGGTCATCTGGCGAGGCTTCCTCGTCTTGCACGAAATCACCTACATGTTCCGCATCTTTAATTCAGGTCCGTAACTTGTGGGTAAAACCCAGGCCGGGAATGCGGCTAATGCAAAAAAAGCAAGACAACAGCAGCGCTTTGCACGAAAACTACCCCAAAACCAAAACCCCCGCCAAGATCCCAACACGCTATCATCTAAAAACCCTTAAAAATTCAAAGCCGACTATGGCGCGAGCAACAAAGCAGTCGAAGCCAGACGACGACCCGACGTCAGAACGTGAAGAAACAGACGCCGCCGGCTTGTCCTATTCCGTCCCAGGCCTGGAATGCGGCCTGCGCATCCTCGCGGAGTTCTCATCACACGAACCTGTGCTGGGCGCGCCCGAGCTCTCGCGACGCATCGGCATCCCACGCACGACGACATTCTGCCTGCTGCAAACCCTGGAGTCTCTCGGCTTTTTGGAGCGCGCAGCGGATGACCGCAGCTACCGGCTCGGCGTAGCGGTCCTGCGTCTCGGCTTCGAATACCTGAGCTCACTGGAACTGACCGATTTCGGCCAGCCGATCCTTGACCGCCTGCGCGATGACACAGGTTTCAGCAGCCACCTGCTGATCCGCGACGAACGCGACGTCGTCTTTGTCGCCCGCGCACAGACGCGCGATCCCATGTTCAGTTCGGTAAAGATCCACGTCGGCACGCGTCTGCCCGCCACGCCACCGTGCACGGACAAGTGCTGATGGGCGATCTGACACCCGCCAACCTGCGCCGTCTCTATCCCAAGCGGCAACTGGAGCGTTTCACGGAACGCACACCGGCCACAGTCGACGAGTTGTATCAACGCATCCGCGCAACCGCAGCGCAGGGATACGCCTTGAGCGAAGCATCGTTCGAACGCGGCATTTCCGCGATCAGCGCCCCGGTGCGCGATCACACCGGCCGCATCGTGGCGGCGCTGACGGTGACAGTGCCGCGCTCCGATATCAACGATGACGAACGCGCACCGCTCGTGGCGCGCGCCTGTCAGGCGGCGCTGGATTTGTCGGAGTGGCTGAACTACCGTCCGCGCGTGGGCGGCCCGACGTTGTCATACGCGAACGCATGAAAAAAGCGGCGGTGTCGAAACACCGCCGCTTCAAATCACCAAAGAATCAGAACGAATGGTGAATACCCGTCAACACGATCGTCTGATTACGCCCGCTCGACACACCCGCTGTGAAGAACGCAGCGTTCGCATTGTTGTTCATATGCTCGTACAGCACGTTTACATAAACCTGCGTGCTCTTCGACAGCGTATAGATATCGCCTATCTCGAACTGTGTCCAGCGACGGCCTGACAGCGTCGTTGTCGCCGCGCCGCCGGAAACGCGGTTGAACGGCGTGAACTGATAATTCGCGCCCACGTCGTAGCTCTGGTGAAGATCGGAGAAACCGTTCGACTTCAGCTTCACGCGCGTATAAAGCCCGTGCAGTTGCAGCTTGCCGATCTGGTACGACAAGCCCGCGCCCATGTTTTCCATGTTTGTCGGCCGCATACGTCGTCGCCGTCTGACCCTAGAAGTTCGTGATGCCCGTCGTCACGATCGAAGGCGCGATTACGCTCGTTCGAGTTTGCCCGGATGGAACGCGAACCAGCTCGCCGTCTGATACGCGGTGCTGAACAGCCCCGAGCACATCGAAATTGAAAGGCGTCTGATGACCCAGCGAAATCAGACCGATCTTGTCCTGGCTGATCCCACGTACGCCTGCCGATTGAACAGTGTGAGTGTGCCCGACTTCGCAAAGTTGCCGGTGTTCGTATAGAAGCCGTTTTCGAGCTTGAATACCGCGCGCAGACTGCTGCCGAGATCTTCGGTCCCGAGCAGGCCCCAGCGGTCGGGCTGCATGTTGCCTTGTTCTTCCATCCACTTCGAATGACCGCCGACGTTGCTGACGTAGGCGATGCCCGCGTCGAGGCTGCCGTACAATGTGACGCTACTCTGCGCCACCGCCGTCGAACTAACCACAATACCTGCCACGCTGGCAGCAATGATGCGTTTCACCGTTGGTACTCCTGAAGTGTGGTTATAAGGTTGGTTCTGTTTCATCGTGGATCGCCGGTGTCGTGCCGCGGGGACCGGGCGCGTCCGCTTCAGTTCCGTTTTGTTACGTCTATATACGGAACAACGTATCGCCTATAGAAAAGTATATATAGCGAGAGTCATAAATGGGCAAAATAACTTTGTAGCTCGGGCTTACCGAAGTGGACAGACGCTTTTTGCAGGGATATCCACGTGCGCCGCGCTCCGGTGACTCGTGTATAGTGTTTCCCCTAAAGGCGACAAATTTCTTTTTGATCGCCACCCGACGACTTTATAAGTTACCGTATATAAATTTATGTTCCTTATCTTATATGGAATAAACGAATGGGAGGTCAGGATGAGTCTCCAATCGACCGGCAGCAACGGCGGCGGATTGGCAAAGCGGCGTGTGATCGTGACTGGCAGCGCGTGCGGTCTCGGCGCGGCCTTTGTCGAGGTGCTGGCGCAAGAAGGCGCACAGGTCGTTATCGGCGGCGATGTATTGCATGCTGAAGACCAGGCGCTTGCGGATCGTCTCGGCGCGAACATGCATTTCGAAAAGCTTGATTTCGCGGATCCCGCTGATATAGATTCACTCGTGCAGAAAGCCGCGCAGAAGATTGGCGGCATCGATTCACTCATCAACAACGCCGCGATCACCAACTCGGGCGGGTGGCTCGCCGGCGAACTGAGCATCGAGACGTGGGACGCGGTGATGAACGTCAACGTGCGCGGGCACATGGCTCATGAGTATCGCGGCGCTGCCTTATCTGCGTGAATCCGAACGTGCGAGCGTCGTGAACATCGTATAGGACACGGTGATCTGGGGCGCGCACGACATCCGAAGTACCGTCTTGCGCAGATGCGCTATGTCGGCACGGGCGTCGCAAAAGACGTCAACACAGTGCCCGCAGGCGGCTTCACTTTCTCGACGATGGTCATTCCCGCGGGCAACCTCGGTTCGAGCCATATTCATATGGATATCGAAGAAATTTTCTTCGTGCTGCGCAGCAAGATGAAAGTCGTCTGCTAACGCGATGGCAACACTTGGGAATTGGTACTGGGCGAGCGCGATTTGATTTCGGTGCCGCCGGGCATGTATCGCACGGAGATCAATATCGGTGAGGAAGACGCGCTGATGTGCGCGATGCTCGGTTCGCCTAAGCCCGTCACGCCGACGTATCCGCCGAATTCGCCGCTTGCGAAGATCAAGCGCGAACTCGCCAAGTAAGAGTCAAGAGTCGAAGCCATACACAGCACCTTTGACGCCAACGCGTTTCCCTCACGCTGCGTGAATGTCGCGCAGTCGAGATACATCTCGTACCGCGAGGCCGGCGCGATACACACGTCGCTGCCGATCGTGCTGCTGCATGGCATCGGCTCGGGCGCGGCGTCAGGGGGCAGCAGCTCGAAGCGCTTGGCGCGACAAGGCGCGTGCTCGCGTGGGACGCGCCGGGTTATGGCGAATCGACGCCGGTCGCGCCCGCATCGCCGCAAGCCATCGGATTACGCCGATGCACTGCTCAACTGGCTCGACGTGCTCGATATCGAGCGCTGCGTGGCTGGTCGGGCATTCGCTCGGCGCGATCATCGCGAGCAGCTTTGCGGCGACGCATGCGGAGCGCATCGCAGCTTTGCTGCTGCTGTCGCCTGCGGGCGGTTACGGCGCATCGAGCGAAGAAGTACGCACGCAGAAACGCGACAGCTATTTGAAGATGATCGCGGATCTCGGCCCGCAAGGACTCGCGGATCAACGCAGCGCGAACATGCTGTCGCCGAACGCGAGCGAAGCCCAGCGTGAATGGGTGCGCTGGAACATGGCGCGCATCGTGCCGCAGGGCTACGCACAGGCGACGCATCTGCTTGCCAATGCAGACCTGGCAAGTGACGTAAAGCGTTACGCAGGCCGAATCAAAGTGGCAGTGAGCACGGAAGACCGTATTACGACGGCCGAAGCATGCGAACGTATCGCGCAGGCGGCTCGCGTCCCGCTGCAATTGGTAGAAGGCGCAGGACACGCGGGCTATATCGAACAGCCTGAAACATACAACGCACTCATCACAGCGTTCGCGCAACAGGAGACCCAGAAAGCATGACGCCGGCGGAAGAATAAAACGAAGTCGCTTATCGCGTGCCCGGTCTCGAACGCGGCCTGCGCATTCTCAGCGAGTTTTCGCCGAGCGCACCGGTGTTGGGCGCGCCCGATTTGTCGCGTCGACTGCACATTCCGCGCACGACCGTATTTCGCTTGCTGCAAACGCTCGAATCGCTCGGCTTTCTTGGAGCGTGCGGATAGCGACCGCAACTATTGACTCGGTGTAGCCGTGCTGCGCTTCGGCTTCGAATACCTCAGTTCGCTGGAACTGACCGATCACGGCCTGCCGCTGATCGAAGCCTTGCGCGATGACACCGGCCTCTCGACGCACATCATCATCCGCGATGTCGTGTTCGTCACCAAAGCGCGCAGAGCCACGCTAGCGGCTTCAGCGCGGTGAAGGTCAACGCGTCGGCACGCGCTTGCCCGCGCACGCGACCACGCACGGCCACGTGTTGATGGGCGATATCAGCATCGACGAACTGCACGAGCTTTATGAGGACGTCACGCTCGAACGCTTCACGAAACACACGCCGGGCACCGTCGAAGAATTGTTCGAACGCGTGAAGCTCGATGCCGAACGCGGCTACGCCACGAGCGACTCGTCCTTCGAACATGGCATTTCCGTCGCCAGCGCACCGGTGCGCGGCGACACCGGACGCATTGCCGCCGTCGTCACGACGACGGTGCCGCGTGCGCACATCGATACGACGCTGCTCGAAAACGGCCTCATCAAAACAAGTGCGCGAAACGGCTCATCAACTTTCGCTGCGGCTCAATTACCGGCCCGCTGCGGCACATCGCTTTATAAAGGCACTGGGGCTTTAAATGATTCAGATCGATCTCACAGGTCAGGTGACCGTGGTGACGGGTGGATCGTCCAGCATTGGGCTTGCGACTGCGCGGCTGTTTCTGCAGGCGGGCGCGACGGTTGCCATTTGCGGACGCGATGCCGACCGCCTCGCCAGCGCCTAATCCGCATTATGCGACAAAAATATCCGAATGCAAAGCTGCTCGCCGCACGCTACGACGTGCTCGACGCAAACGACGTCACGCATTTCGCCGATGCCGTGCGCACCGTATTCGGTCGCGTCTCCACCTTCGCCGATACCACCGACGACGCCTGGCGCGAAAAACTCGACCTGAAGTACTTCAGCATCATCCGCCCGACGCGCGTCTTCCTGCCGATGCTCGAAGCCAGCGCGAACGGCGCGATCGTCTGCGTGAATTCGCTGCTTGCGTTGCAGCCCGAAACGCATATGGTAGCGGCATCATCCGCACGCGCGGGCGTACTCAATCTCGTCAAGTCGCTCGCGGTGGAACTTGCGTCTCGCGGCGTGCGCGTGAACTCGATTCTCATCGGCATCGTCGAGTCGGGGCAGTGGCGCCGGCGCTATCAGAGGCAAGCCGCGCCGGGTCAAAGCTGGGAAGACTGGACCGGCGAACTCGCGCGTCAAAAGAAGATTCCGCTGGGTTATCTGGCCACACCGCTGTCGTCCTATACTCCTATACGATGGGAAGTTATATCGATGTCTCAGGAGGCGTTGCACGTCATGTCTAATACCACGCGGTCGGCGAACTGATCGCCGCCTTTCTCGAACAGTGCGGCGTCCAGAGCGCTTGCGGCGTTATCTCGACACAACATGCCGATTCTCGACGCGATCAACACGCGCGGCAAGATCCGCTACGTGGGCGCACGCGGCGAAGCAGGCGCATTGAATATTATGGCTGTGGCTTGGCACGCGTGTCGGGCGGTCTCGGCGTCGCGTTCACGAGTACGGTCACGGGCAACGCAGCCGGCGCGATAGTCTAAGCGCTGATCGCAGGCACGGCGCTCGCTACCGTGCGCGAAGCCGCGCATGTCCAGCAGACTGTGCCGACGGGCCCGGTCAGCGTCGAGATTTCCATCAATATTCAGGCGGCGCTTGTGGAATGGCCCGCAGACCTCGCAGCACCGCATGTCAGCTTGCCGACGCACGATAAAAAGCGCGTCGAACAACTCGCCGATGCGCTCGCGGCAGCGAAGCAAGGCGGTCTCGATGACGTGCAGTACATCGGCCGCAAGCCGCCCATCCATTTACCTTCAGCTTCTTCGTCTTCGTGCGTCCAAATCGCTCCTCTAGGTGAGCCAGAAGGTCGCACTCCAACGCATTCAGCGTCACATTAGCCAAAACGTCGGGGAGATAATTCCTCCCTGCGGC
>LELG01000208.1 GCA_001045575.1 Candidatus Burkholderia pumila | reverse complement strand
AGGCTAACCGGATAAAAGGCGTTGCCGAACAGGGCGAGCGGGCATGTAACCGCGAAGCTCTCGCGCTTAAGGGTCAGGCGGCGTAGATGCGGCGGTTGTGCGATGAAGGAGTGGGTTCTTACCTGGGAAGCAGTCGCCATGCGTCCTCCGAGACGTTTCGTCATGGCGAATGGCGTCATCGTCATAATCGACAAGGATTTCGTGCGATGAACATGCGCGCTTCCAATTTTGCGTGGTTCGCAGTGGTCGCCGTCATCGGACTGAATCTGCGGCCGTTGCTGACGTCTGTGCCCGTTGATGAGCACGATACTTTCAGCGACAGGCCTGTCGTTTCGTGGCGCTTCGATGCTCACCGTTCTGCCTGTCGTAGCGATGGACGTATGCGCCTTTGGCGTGAGCGCGTTGTCGAATGCGATCGGCAATGCACGAGGCGTCGCCATCGCATCGGCCTGCTGGCGATCGTCGCGGCCTGCGCGGGCCGCTTCTTTGCCGGCGATGCGCTCACGCTCGTCATCAGCGCGGCGATTGCGGGCACGGGCGTTGCCATCATCCAGGCGCTGCTTCCCGGCGTGATGAAAACGCGCTTCGCTGCTCGCCTGCTGTTTGCGATGGGCCTGTATTCGGCATCGATTATGGCGGGCGGAGGGCTTGCGCAAGCGTGACGCCAGCGTGGCGTCGGCGCTCCCATGGTGGCACGCGGGACTCGCTTTCTGGGCGATGCCTGCTTTGGCCGCGCTGCTGGCCTGGCTGATGTTGATGCACGTGGATGCGCTGCCTTTGCCGCAAGCCGCCCGAAGCGCGAAGACGACGCATACGCTGTTTGGCTGTTTGGAAACCACCGCGCGTGGACGCTCGGCCTCTTCTTCGGGCTGGTCAACGGCGGCTATACGAGTCTCGTCGCGCAGTTGCTCGGCTTCGGCATGCTGCTGTATGCGCCCCTTGCAAGCGTCGCTCGCCGCGGTCGCGTTGCTCGGAGCGGGACTGGGCGGCATGTTCGCGCTCACGCTCGTGCTGACCCTCGATCACGCCGATGATCACGCGCTCGCCGCCCACCTCGTCGCCTTCGTGCAGGGCGTGGACTTCGTGGTCGCGGCCATTGCGCCGATGATCGCGGGCATTGTGCGCGATGTGAGTGGAAACTTTACGCTGTCATGGACCATGCTCGCGGTCAGCGTCGCGGCGATGATCGGTCTGAACTTCGTGTTTGCGCCTCGCGGTTATGCAAGGGCGATGGTGGTGCCTCAGGATTTCAACACACGGCATGACACGCGAAGTACTCATCGGAGCAGATCGGTCATCTGCCAACCGGACACGGGCGGCAGCAATGGGCTGTCATAGCCCGCTTTCCTGAGATTCGCGATCGGCTCTTCGGGCAAAAAGCTCATAGCGATAATGAGTCGCGATGCATCGTCATGCGCCTTTATCAAGTCGCGTATCAATGCATAGTGCCCGCATGCGCCCATGCGCGTATCGATGAACACAGCACATGCGGGCGCCAGATCTCGACGTTATGTCTGATCGATGAGGCATCGACAGCAAGCTGCGATGGAAAGCCCTTTAGTTCGAACAGCGAAACGAGCGACGTACCCAGCACACGCTCAGTGGACGCGAGCAGCACATGGCGCGCATCGGCGTGAAGGCGCGTCTGCTTGCGATTCCACAGCGAGCATTGCGCGGGGCTGGTTTCGTAGGCGCGGTTGTTCACGGCATCCCTTTGTCGGCTTCAGGACAAACACGCTCACCTCGCACAGGCGCTCATGCGTCAGGATGGCGCATGGATGCACTGCGATCGGGCGATGCGGCGAGTGGTGCGAGATGATGAAGATTCGCGGGTGCCTTGCTGCGCGGGACTCGGCAGAGAAGCATCGCGGATGCGAGGGAAAATTCGGGCAGGAAGCGGGCCAACAAAAAGGGCTGGCTCAGGCCAACTCTTACGCGAACCACGCTGGCCCGCCCTACACGACTCGAACGTGTGACCTACGGCTTAGAAGGCCGTTGCTCTATCCAACTGAGCTAAGGGCGGGTGATGCGGCGGCGGTCAGAGCAACCGCCGCGCAGAGATCGTTGATTTTACCTCAATCGCGAACCAATCTCGATCGAAGATCAAACTGGCTGCGGATGCGTCATGAACCAGCCGAAGAAGAAAATCCCGCGAGCATGCAATACACGCCGAACGACGCCAGCTTGCCATGGCCTTCGAAATAGCGCATCAGAAAACACACGCTCAGGTACACCGAGATGCCCGTCAGCACGCAGCCGAGGACGGCATCGAACAGCTGGCCGGGCGCGTGGAAGAGCTTCGGTAGTTCGAGCACGCCCGCCGCGAAAATGATCGGCGTTCCGAGCAGGAACGAGAATTCCGCCGCCGTTTCCGCCGTCAGGCCCCGCGCCGCCCGCCGCCCCCGCGATCATCGTCAGGCCGCTGCGCGAGAAGCCGGGAATCAGCGCGCCGATCTGCGCCAGGCCAACCAGAAACGTCTGCCCCTGCCTGAACGTCAGACGCTCGGGCACCTGCGTCGCGCGGGCTTTTTGCAGGCGGTCGCCTAACCACAGCAGCACGCCGTTGACGATCAGCGCCGCCGCGACGATCCGCAAATCTTGAAAGATTGCTTCGAGGCGCTTTTCCAGCACCAGCCCGACAATGCCCGTCAGAATCGTGCCGATACCGATGATCAGCGCCCACATCATTGGCCATCGTCATTGCGGCGGCCGCCGAGCGAAGAAGCCGCGGATCAGCGTGATCCAGCGCGAACGCGGTGCCGAGATGCAGCGCGACGGGAAACGGCAGCAATTGCGGCGCGTGCTTATCGATATGCATGCCGATCAAACCGGGAACGAGCAGCGTATGGCCGAGACTGGCTGACCGGGGAAAAGTTCGGTCACGCCCTGCAGCACGCTGAGAAAAACGAGAAACCAGAGAGTCACGCGCCGGTCTTTTCGAGAAATTGGAAGGACACGCCGTGTCCCCGCAAGGCGGAGATCAGATGAGATCGAACGGGAAAAGTAGGAAGGTACGGAGCGCAAGTCGGGACCGATTATGCCTAGCGCCCAATCGAGCACCAAGTGCAAAACGCACATACACGCACCATAAGAACATCAACAAACGTCAACATCATGGAAACGTCGGCTAAATCGAATAAAATAGAAAACCGAAATGAGATCGGCTCGCGCTTCTTTTAGCTTGTAAAGAAAGATCGCCGTGCTCACGCTGAAAAGGCCGAACGTTAATTTTATATAAAAACATATTGCAGTTTGCTTCGTCAATCGCGGTTTCCCGCAAAGGGATTCTCCGTACGCCAAACGCAGGCAGAATCTTTCCGTTTCATGAAGCACGGGCATGCCTGTCCGCGCTCGCCTTCCTTCATCCTGAGCCCTTCAAACGGAGCGCGTTGCCATCATGTCGTCTGACGCAGACATCATCGAAATCGAGCGCGACGGTGCCGCGATCCAGCTCGCGCCCGCGCCCGACGGACGGCTCATGACGTGGCGCGTCGGCGGCGAGCCGGGCATCCACTGGCCGGATCCGCTCGATCCCGCCGCCTGGACAACGCTGCTAAGATCCGCGGCGGCAATCCGCTGCTGTTCCCGTTTCTCGGGCGTCATTTCGTCGATGGCGAGATCAACAAGTGGCGTGATCCCGAAGGCGTCATCCACGACCTGCCGACGCACGGCTTCGCGCGCAATCTGCCCTTCTCGTCCACGCGCGACGCCGACGGCCACGGCCTGCGCATGACGCTCGTCGACAGCGACGCCACGTGCCAGGACTATCCGTTCGCGTTTCGTTTCGAGGCGGCTTACTGCATCGTCGATGCGCGCACGCTCGAAGTCGAGCTGATCACATCGAATCCGGGCGAAGTCGCGTTGCCGTACTACGCGGGGCATCACTTCTACTTCCATCTGCCGCACGATCAGCGCGAGCAAAGCAGCGTGGGATTGCCACGTATGGAACGGCGCACGCAGTTGCCCGATGGAAAGATCAGCGAGGCGCAGTCAGGCAAGTCGCGTTATTCGTTGGCCGATGCCAGCATTATCGACAATTTCATTGCATTGCTTCACGGGGCCGTCGGATAAGCCCGTGCGCGTGAATCTGCCGGGACTGAGGCGGTCGATCGAGTTCGAGCTTGATCTGCCATCGGTGCCCTGATATGCGGTGACGACGTGGACCGAAGCGGACACGTCGGACTTCTATTGCGTCGAGCCGTGGATCGGTTTGCCCGATGCCATTCACAACGGCCGCGGCCTGCGCTAGCTCGCGCCGGGGAAGACGGAAACGGCATCGCTCAGGCTCGTCGCCACACCGATGGAATGAGCCGCGCCGCCGCGCTTTCTGTGTTCGGAAGAATTCGAGACGGTAAAATCCTGCCTTTCGATCCGCCCGCGCGGCCTTCCAAAAATGACGATGCGGCGCTTTGCGAGGGCAGGTTTTGGTATTGCACATAGGAATTCGACGGCTCGTCGGCGCTTCGCTGCTGGTCGCACTGCTCGCCGCTTGCGTGTCGGCGCCGATCAGGCCCGGTTCTATCGCGTGGAACGCGGCGATACGGTCAGCAAGATCGCGCGCGAATCGCACGTCGGTCGCCAGCCTCGCGCGATGGAACTCGCTGTCGAATCCCGATGCGATCGAAGTCGGTCAGGTGCTGCGGATCGCGCCGCCGGCGAGAAGCGCGTCGGCATCGGCCAGTGCTTCCGCCAACGCCGCGAAGAGCGACGCCAGCGCCGACACGCTCGCATAAAGCAAGGCAGGCCCGAGCGTAAGCCTCATCTGGCCCGCGCAAGGCACGGTGATCCATAACTTCGATGGCAAGAACTCGAAGGGCATCGACATCGCTAACGCGACGGGAAGCGTCGTCTATGCGGGCAATGGCCTGCGCGGCTACGGCAACATGCTGATCGTCAAGCATAGTGACGATTATCTGACTGCCTACGCTCACAATCGTGCGCTGCTGGTCAAGGAAGGACAAACCTGCAGCAAGGTCAGCAGATCGCCGAAATGGGTGACACCGACAGCAATCGCACGATGCTGCACTTCGAAGTACGTTATCTGGGCCGCTCAACGGCCCGGCGCGCTATCTTCCTTCTGCCGCGATAAAGGCGGAACACACGAGGAATTTCGATGAATAGGATGAACACGGCCGCGATGCTCGCGGCATCGGCTTGGGTGCTGGCGCTGGAAGGCTGCGCACACGGCCCGACGATGACTTACCTGCCTTCGGGCGACACGGGTTTCGCCATCAACTGCAGCAGCGGCGACGCCAGCACGAGCTGGGCGGCGTGCTACAAGCAGGCGGGCGAAGTGTGCGGCTCGTACGGCTACGAAGTGGTCTCGAAAGATGCCGACAGCGGTGCGACCGCGGGCGGTTCAGTGGGCGGCATTTTCGGTGCAAACATCAAGAACCGCTCGATGGTGATTCGCTGTAAGCAGTGAACGCTGCCGTAGCGCGCTCCTGCTTATTTTTGCGGCGTCTGGCGAACGGTGCGCGCCAGCGGCCCGATAACGGATCAATATGCGCGGCGAACAGAAACAGCAGCCCGAACGCGAACGGTGCGATCAGAGCGAACACCCACAGCAGATCCATGGCGATTCACAATTTGAAACAAGTCGACGGATCATATTCTTCCGGCAAAATATTCGCTTGAATCGTCGAAAGGAATTTGGTCAGGTATTGATTGTTACTTTTATCGCGCAAACGGTTGATCTGGCCTAAGACCGAAGACTGACTGCCCGAAACGCTTGCAGCCGGTTACGGTCGGAAACCAAACAACACAATCCACCTGCCGCGGGCTTGCTAGATTGTCGCCAGCCCGCGCTTCTCTCTGCGCGAACAGTTGGCACGGGTCAGAAGAAGCCCCGGTGTGCCCGCATAGGGACTTCGCCTTTATTTCGATGTCGATGAGGATGGCGCGGAGATCATCGAAGGCGGCGTCATGTCGGTCGGCACGCCATGATAGTCGGGCGGATCCTACGGCGGATGTTTCTGGTCCTTCGAGTCGGCGCAGGCGGACAAGACTAGCGCGACGAAAACGGCAACGACCATCGATGCAATGAAACGCGACATGAGATTCCTTGGCTGGAGCAGAAAGCTGAGACAGAAAAGACAAAGGGGTTACAAGTCTCGGCTTGTAACCCCCTTATGTTCTGGTCGGAGCGAAAGGATTCGAACCTTCGACCCTCTGATCCCAAATCAGATGCGCTACCAGGCTGCGCTACGCTCCGTTTAAACTGTACATTGTAACGTGCCTGACACCGGCCCGCAAATGTGATTCTTCATCGGCTGCTCTTACGCGACATGCTCTGCGTTAGAGCGTTCTGGCTCAGCAGCCGTCGGTAGGCCGACATCTCGTACTGGGCGGATTCAACCGGTCGTTGCAACACCTTTGATCAAGGAGGTGTTGCATGGGACGAA
>LELG01000207.1 GCA_001045575.1 Candidatus Burkholderia pumila | reverse complement strand
TGACTCCTGCGCGGCGGTCAGCGATTCTTACGAGTCGGTCAGTCCTGATTGCAGGATACCGCACAGATCTCCCGAGGTAAGCTCAACCGCTTTCGCTACACACCTGCCAGACCTACCACCCCGGACCCGGGCTCGCTCGTCCGCCCGGGTAGGCCCTGGTTTCTGTTCGTCAGGTCGTGGCTTTGGTACACGCTTCCTTCAGACCCCGCCTCACGACGACGCCCTTGCGTGTCGCTAGTCCTTCACCACCATCAGGTTGGACAGGGGACTCCCACCCCCCCAAGCTGTTGCGCATGCGCGGCGCACCACAAAAAAAGCCGCTTGTCAGACAGCGGCAAGCGGCAGAATCAAGGTGATACGATCAATGTGAATAATAGCCTAATTTGGTGATATTGCGTAGACATTGGTGCTTTCCCTACAGTTTGACGGCCAGATTCATGCTACATGAATTGACCGATCAGTCGCTTAGGTTGCCTCACTTCCGAAGAACGCGAGCATCTCTTCGAGCAGTAAATATGGCTTGCTCCTCGGGAGTGTAGTGCCCGCCCGGCACCGCGCGCCCGCTCACATCGCGCGCGACTTATCGCGCACGACTTTGCGCCATTCGGCGAGCGCGTCGAAGTACTGGCCGATCACGCCGTCCTCGCCCCCACAACACATGTAGCGGACATGCGATCTTTGTCCACGTTCGATATCCGCGCGCTCATGTTCGAGATCGATCTCGCCGCCACGCGATAGTCCTTGCACGTCGCGCGAATCGTGCCGGGCGATAAGCTTGCATCGCGTGCGGCGCGATGGGCGTTTTGCGCATCGACGGTCGAGATAGGCATCGATGCCGGAAGCAAGCATCGTTTCAAGCAAAGGCGATAGCTGGATCAGCATGAACCAGTGAAAGTTCGCTGTTGCGAAGAAGCGGTCGGTGGCGTCGTACATGGTGAGTGTCAGCGCGATATCGAGCAGCATCAAGCAGCGATCGACGGTGGCGGGAAAATCCATCGCCATGCGATGTGCTACGCGCGCACCGCGATCGTGTCCGCACACGAGAAAGCGCTCGAAGCCGAAGTGACGCTGACTTCGACCTGATCGGCGGCCATCGCGCGTTTCGAATACGGCGTGTGCCGCGCATCGCTCTCCAGCTGCGCCTATGCGCCATAGCCGCGCAAGCCAGTTGCGAGGACAGTGAATTTGTGCGCGAGTTCATCGGCGCAGGCGTGCCAGATTTCGTGCGTCTGCGGATAGCCGTGAAGAAGCAGGATCGGCGGTCCTTCGCCGCCCTTCACGCCCGCGATCTCGACGCCCGCCGCATTGACGTGAAACGGTTCGTAGTCTCCGAAGGACATGGTGGTTTTGCTTAAGTGACGTTTCCGGTGATTGTAGGCGTGGGCCATCGCATGCTGATGTGAACAAGCCGCTCAACGCCCGAAACCGAGGAAGTCCTCGGGAAAATGTGAATTGGCATACGGATGGCTTTGCCTATAATTGAATGATCGTTCGGCGCGGCGCTTCTCAGCGGATCATCAGCGGAATGATTGCCCACCGCGTTGGCAAATACGCTCGTAGAATCATCGACGAGCTGCTCGGATATCACTCAGAAGACTTGTGCCATGTGGCCCTTCCCGCCAATCCTGCAAAACCTGGCGCTGCCCGTCGTCGGGTCGCCGATGTTTATCGTCAGTTATCCCGAACTTGTGTTTGCGCAATACAAGGCGGGCATCGTCGGATCGTTTCCGGCGCTCAATGCGCGCCCCACCGAATTGCTCGATGAATGGCTCACGCAGATTCAGGCGGAACTTGCCGCGCACAAGGCGGCGCATCCGGACGCGGTAATCGGGCCGATTGCAGTAAATCAGATCGTGCATCAGTATCAGTCGAATGCGCGGTTGGAGCATGACGTGCGCGTGTGCGTCGAGCATCAGGTGCCGAGTTTCATCACCAGTCTGCGTGTGCCCGTCAAAGAGATAATCGATGCGGTGCATTCGTATGGCGGCATCGTGCTCATCAATCTGCGGCACGCGCAAAAAGCGCTCGAAGCGGCGTCGACAGGCTGATTCTCGTCGCGGCGGGCGCGGGCGCATGTTCGACGGGCCGATCGTGCCGTCGGGTTCCATTGCGAAGGGCGGCTCCATTCTCGTCGCGCAGGCCATGGGCGCAGACCTCGCTTACATGGACACGCGTTTCATCGCCACGAAGGAAGCGCACGCGGTGGATTCGTACAAGCAAGCCATCGTCGATGCAAGCGCGGCGGACATCGTCTACACCAACCTTTTTACGGGCGTGCACGGGAATTACATCTGCGAGAGCATCGTCGCGGCGGGACTGGATCCGGACGGCCTGCCCGTGTCCGACAAAACCGCGATGAACTTCACCGAAGGCACGAGCAAGGCCAAGGCGTGGAAGGAAATCTAGGGCGCGGGGCAAGACGTCGGCCTGATGGAAGACGTGCCGAGCGTGGCGGAACTGGTCGCGCGTCCGAAGCGCGAGTATGACAAGGCGAAGACACGGCTTTCGATCCGCTGATTTTCCTTCGCCGATAAAAAACACTGCGCTTTCGAAGGCGCGGTGTTTTTGTTTGGCAGCTTCGCCTGATTTATAACTTCACGCGGATACTCACGCCGAACGTATCGCCCGTCAAGACGCTCGTGTACTTGTCGTTCAGGTACGCGGCGTAGACGTCGGTGCGCTTCGACAGCGAATAGTCGTAGCCGACCGCCCAGCTCTTGTGCGTCTGATCCAGACCGCCCTTGCTGCGCGAGTACGCGTACGGCGCCATCACCGTTCCCGGACCGACCGGCACGGTCATGCCGCCTTGTCCCGTGTTGAAGTGGAACGTGCCCGGGCCGTCAAAGTCGTTTTCGTGTACAGTGTACATGTACTGCGCGAAGAACTTGACGTACTTACTTCATATCGAATGATGCGGATGCGCCCAGTTGGCCGACGCTCTGGCTCTTGAAGCCCGGCGTGGTGATACTGATACACGCCGGTCGCCGCGAACGGGCCGTGGAAGTATATGAACTGCGCGCTGTACTTCTTCGAGCGGCCATCGCCTGCGGTGTTGCCGAAGGTGTACACATCACGCTGCCCGACAGGCCGTTGAAGTCCGGCGTCGTGTACTGCACAGAATTGTTCCAGCCGGAATAGCCAATCACGCCCTGGTTGGTGCGATAGGTCGGGAACGTGCCTGCGCCCAGGAACACGTGATAGACCATCGGCGAGAACGTGTTCGAGTCGACGAACGGGTTGAACAGGATCGTCGAGACGAAGAGTTACGTAGTCAGGCGGCCAGCGGTGAACGTGCCGATCGGGCTTTGAATGCCGACGTACGAGTTACAGGCGCGAAGAAGGTGTCGCCCGTGAAGCGGCCGGCCTGGCCGTTCTGCGCGCGGAAGAACGCTTCGAGGGTGAAGATCGTCTGTAGCCGTTGTCCAGGTCTTCGGCGCCCCCCAGTAGGACGTTGACATCCCCCGCCGCCGACTCCCATGCGCGATCCTGGCCGGGAAATTTCGTTGCGCTGACCCATTCATCGACCTGACCGTACAGCGAAACGCTCGATTGCGCTTGCGCGGCGCCTGCAGCCAGAAAGCCGAACATCATGGCGATGACGGTGGCCTTGACGTAGCTCGCACCGCTTTTTTCGATGCACGGTTGACGGTTACGGTTGACGGTTGGCTTCATGAACAACTCTCTGTCGTTTGTCAAAAATTGAATACTTGGCGGGCGCGGAACATTTCGCGTGCGCTCGCTTAAGCCAAGTGAAACCGGCAAATGGACTTCTCGGGCGAGCTACAATGCAAGTGGAGCGGCACCGTTTTTCCGGTCAAAATTCTTTTTCGATTATTGCGAGTATAATGTTTTGGATAGCGATGGTAATTGCCCTCACGCAATCTTTCGAGCGACCAGAGGACGCATGTCTTTTCGATGCGACACGCCTCAACGCGCTCCAGGAGGCACTGAAAGGTTTTTTCGAAGCTGCTGATTGCGCACAATAAAAACCAAGGCCGCATTGTCCTTGCGCGGAAAAGAGGGGAAATGGGAATTCGGAAATCGCCGCTTGTTTGTGGCGTGATTACGTCAGTGTGACAGTGAAACTGGACGTGCCTTTTATTTTTGGATAACCGCTTAACTGGCGAGTTAAAGGACGCGGCGACGCTTCAAACGCCGGGCGTCACGCATCAGGTGACAAATGGGTTTAGTTGCGATAGTTCGCGTTGGCAGGCGAACGCGAGTCGTCGGCGGGACGGCCAAGCGTGCGCGGCAGGCTGTGCTCTTCGTTATAGCGCGTGATATCGGCACGAATGGAACCGGTGCCACGGAACGACGCGGCCTGATCGGCGCGTGGCGTGGGCCGCATTTCGGCGCTCACGGCCGTGACGCCGTCCTTCGCGGCGACCGGCGTGTAGTGCAGGGACTGACGGCTGCTTGCGAAGTCGTTGAAGAGCGCGGGAGCCAACCACTCGGCGCGCGGCCTGGCCAGCGCAAGCGATCCCGCCACCGCCAGCGCAGTGGAGGCGAGAAGTCGAGTCGTTTTGCGTATGCCAGTGAGTGTCATGTCGAGCTGCAAGCGAGGTAACTGTCGGGGCTTCGTCGAGTCGCGCATCGGAGTGATGCGCGCTCGCCGACCGGTTAATCGACAATTTATTGGGCACTGCGCCAGCAGTCGAGCCAGAAGTGTTAGTTAGGTTTGCTCAATGGTTGTAACACCATGTTACGTCAGAATTTTTTTACCTCAAACCACTGATTGCCTAGCAAAATGTACGACAAAATTCATTCCGTCCGCGTGTTCGCCATCCGTCTCGCCATCCGTCAAAAAGGGCAAGTCGAAGCGCGAAATTTGCTAACATCTATCCATGCGAATTTGGAATCAATCGATCCGTGAAATTAATTTGCCAATTCAATCGGATTCGAGCGAAAATCATGGTTTTTTCCTCAGTTGACGCTGAATACGTCGAGCGCGGACGCGCCCGGCGCGGTTCGAGATTCGAACTGATGGCACGCCCTAAATTTTTTCCCGACAACTTCACGCTCGCGCTCGTCGCCATCGTCATTCTGGCGAGCCTCCTGCACTGCGACAACGTGGCGACGGCATTCCACTGGATCACGAATGTCGCCATCGGGCTGCTGTTCTTTCTGCATGGCGCGAAGTTGTCGCGCGAGGCCATTGTCGCAGGCGCGACGCACTGGCGACTGCATCTCGTCGTGCTGCTTAGCACCTTCGCGCTGTTTCCGCTGCTCGGCGTTGCGCTCAGGCCCGTGCTGACGCCGCTCGTCACGCCCGAGTTGTACGCCGGCATCCTGTTCCTCTGCACCCTGCCGTCCACCGTGCAATCGTCGATCGCCTTTACGTCGATGGCCAAGGGCAACGTGCCCGCTGCCGTGTGCAGCGCGTCGGCGTCGAGTCTGCTCGGCATCTTCATCACACCGGCGCTGGTCGGGCTGCTTATCAGCAGTCATGGCGCGACGACCGGTTCGCCGCACACGGTCGGCAGCATCGTGATGCAGTTGCTCGTGCCGTTCGTCGCGGGGCAATTGCTGCGGCCGGCCATCGGCAAACGGATCGACAAGCGCAAGGCCGTGCTGAAGTATGTCGATCAGGGTTCGATTCTGCTCGTGGTCTATGTAGCCTTCAGTGAAGCCGTCAACGAAGGTATCTGGCATTCTATGCCTGTCTCCGCTCTCGCCGGACTGCTGGCAGTGCACATTCTGCTGCTGGCCATTGCGCTGTTCATCACGGCGTTCGCGGCGAAGCGTATGGGCTTCAGCCGCGCCGACCAAATCACCATCATCTTCTGCGGCTCGAAGAAGAGCCTCGCGTTCGGCATTCCGATGGCGAAGGTCATCTTCCCATCGCACGCGGTGGGCGCGGTCGTTTTGCCGCTCATGCTGTTCCATCAGATTCAGTTGATGATCTGCGCCGTGCTCGCGCAGCGCTGGAGCGCACGCAAGACCGCCGCCGACCCCGTGCGTGAAGCCAAGAACATAGGCGCGCCCGCTCGCCGCTGATTGGATCTTCGCATTGCTTCGCTCCGATGAAGGCCGCCTCTGAACTGCACCCCAAAAGTTGGACATCAATCTGACCTTTTGGGGGGGTGTTTTCCATGGCGAAGTACAACGAGCAGTTCCGGCAGCAAGTAGTTGATGAATACCTCGCGGGTGGCGTTGGGACAGAGGTACTGGCAGCGCGATATGGAGTTGGGCGCTCTGTGCTGCGCCGCTGGATTGCGAGCTATCAAGAGGCATGGCAGTGCCGCACTTCGCAAGAAGTCCAGCCGCTACGATGCATCATTCAAGACATAGCCTTTCTCCCGAGGTAAGTGCACAAGCATCGTGAACCCGGCTTGATCTTTCCACCAGCGTTCCGATGGCGGATCGGTTCAGGCCAATGAGCAGGTCGCCCTCCCAATGGCCCGGCACAGCACGATCTTCCGCCTCCGCAGGCCGGCTGGAAATCATCACCTCC
>LELG01000206.1 GCA_001045575.1 Candidatus Burkholderia pumila | reverse complement strand
CGGTTAGCCTTGTCCATCGGCTCGCAGTTTCGCTTCACGCTTCCTCCCCACGTCCGGTCACCCTCGCGCAGTTGCGCTTCGCTTCGCTCGTTGTGATCAACTTGCGGTGGGACTTGCACCCACGAGTATGCGCCCAGCATGGGCGCATACAATAAAAAACGGCGACTTCTGAAGAATCCGCCGTTTTTGCAATGGATCCGACCGATCAATAAGCCGCATCTTCGATCCAGGCCACCTGAATCGCTTCGAGGATTTTTTCGTTGGAGCCCTGAGGGTCGTCGTCGAAGCCGCCGAGTTTTGTCACCCAGCGATGCAGGTCAGTGAAACGCACATATTGAGGATCGATATCCTGATGCGCGTCAGTCAATGCCATCGCGATGTCCTGAGTATCCGTCCACTTCATGAGCGAGCCTCCTGTCAGAAATTTTCTTTGGCGTGGTTGATGGTATAGCGCGGGATCTCGACCACCAGATCCTCGTTCGCCGGCACCATTGCCTGACACGATAACCGCGATGTCGACTCCAGCCCCCATGCTTTGTCCAGCAGATCGTCTTCGAGTTCCTCGGACGGTTCGAGCGCGTTGAAGCCTTCGCGGATGATGACGTGGCACGTCGTACACGCGCACGATTTCTCGCACGCATGTTCGATCTCGATGCCGTGATCCAGCAGGTTGTCGCAGATGCTCTTGCCGACATCGGCATCGATCACCGCGCCGTCCGGACAAAGCTCCATGTGAGGCAACACAACGATTTGAGGCATGTTCTTCCGTAAATGCTTGATTATTAGACTTCGTCGAGCCTGCGGCTCGCGAGCGCGCGGCGGATGCTTTTGTTCATGCGGCGCTCGGCGAATTCATCGGTGGCGGCGACTAGCGCTTTCGTCGCATCTTCGATGTTTTCCACCGAGTCCGTTTTTGCCTGCGCCGCGAGTGCCGCCGTCAGCTTTTCGATGTCGGCGCGCTCGGCGTCGTCGAGCAATTCGCCGTCGGCTTCGAGCGCGGCATGCGTCGCTTCGATCAGACGATCCGCTTCCACCTGCGCTTCGCGCAATGCGCGCGCCCGCATGTCGGTTTCCGCCGTCTTGAAGCTTTCTTCGAGCATGCGGGCAATTTCGTCATCCGCCAGACCATACGACGGCTTCACCATCATCGATGCTTCCACGTCCGACAACTGCTCTCGCGCGAACACGGACAGCAGGCCATCCGCATCGACCTGATAGGTCACGCGGATACGCGCTGCGCCTGCGGCCATTGGCGGGATGCCGCACAGTTCGAAGCGCGCCAGCGACCGGCAGTCGGACACGAGTTCACGCTCGCCCTGAACGACGTGGATTGCCATCGCGGTCTGGCCGTCCTTGAAGGTCGTGAAGTCTTGCGCGCGCGCGATCGGGATCGTCGAATTGCGCGGGATGATCTTTTCGGTCAGGCCGCCCATCGTTTCGACGCCGAGCGACAGCGGGATCACGTCGAGCAGCAGCCAGTCGCTGCCTTCGCCGCGACGGTTGCCCGCGAGTAGATCGGCCTGAATCGCCGCGCCGAGCGCGACGACCTGATCCGGATCGAGATTGACGAGCGGCGGCTGGCCGAAAAACGCTTCGACCGCGCGGCGGATCACCGGCATGCGCGTCGCGCCGCCAACGAGCACGACGCCCTTGATTTGCTGCGGCGTGACTTTGGCATCGCGCAGGGCTTTTCGCGTTGGCGTGAGCGTGCGGTTCACCAGCGCTTCAGTCAGCGCGGCGAACTGCGCTTTCTTGATGGTGACGTCGATCTGCTTGCCGGTTGAGAGCGTCGCCTGAACGCGCGTTTCATCGTTCGAGGACAGTATTTCCTTCGCGGTACGCACGAGATCGAGCAGCAAGCGCACGTCTTCAGGCGCGTCCACCGACACGCCCGCTTCCGTCAAAACATGACGATACAGCGCGTGATCGAAATCATCGCCGCCGAGCGCGGAATCGCCGCCCGCCGCGAGCACTTCGAAGACGCCTTTCGTGAGCTTGAGGATTGACAGATCGAAGGTGCCGCCACCGAGGTCGTACACCACGTACAGACCTTCCGCGCCGTTGTCGAGCCCGTAGGCGATTGCCGCTGCCGTCGGCTCGTTAAGCAGTCGCAGCACGTTCAGGCCCGCAAGTTTCGCGGCATCCTTCGTCGCCTGGCGCTGCGCTTCATCGAAATAAGCGGGCACCGTGATGACCGCGCCGACGAGATCCTCGCCAAGCGAATCTTCCGCGCGATAACGCAGTGTCGCCAGAATTTCCGCCGATACTTCCACCGGGCTCTTCACGCCATCGACGGTACGAATCTGCACCATGCCGGGCGCGTCAATGAAGTCATATGGCGCGTTCTCCGCGCCTTCCACTTCGGCCTTGCCGCGGCCCATGAAGCGCTTGACGGAGACGATGGTATTGCGTGGGTCCGTGACGGCCTCTTCCTTCGCCGTCCGGCCAATGCACCGCCCGCCCTTCTCCAAATAACGCACGACCGACGGCAGCAGCACGTGGCCGTCTTCGTCGGGCAATGCTTCGGGCACGCTGTTGCGCACGGCCGCGACGAGCGAATTCGTCGTGCCGAGATCGATGCCGACCACCATGCGCCGTTGATGCGGCGTCGGCGCCATGCCGGGTTCTGAGATTTGCAGTAAAGCCATCGTTCGATTGTTGGGGTTGTGTGCGTGCGCGTTTAGGCTTCCAGCCGTTCTATCTGCGCACCGATTTCATGCGCCACGCGTTCGATGAACATCAGTTGCCGCACGGCTTCGCTCGCCGCCTGATCCGAGTTGCTGTCGATCAGCGCTTCGAGCTTCGTGAACCGAACGCGTTCTTCATCGCACAATTCGTCGATCAGCGCTTCGAGCGCGCCGACGTTCTTCGCGCCGGCCGCATCCTCAATATTTTCGCGCCATTTCATTTGCTGCATCAGGAACGCAGGTTCCATCGCTGTATTGTTTTTCGCGCCGACGTCGATGCCGCGCAGCGAGAGCATATAGCGCGCGCGTTTCAGCGGATCGTGCAGCGTATGGTATGCCTCGTTCGCGCGCGTGGCCCATTGCATCGCCAAACGGCGTTGCACATCGCCCGCCGATGCAAAGCGGTCGGGATGCACCTGCGCCTGCACGGTGCGGTAGGCATCGTCGAGTTTCTGCTGATCGACGCCAAACGTGGACGGTAGATCGAAGAGATCGAAGTGGGAGTCGGAAAACGATGCCATATGAATCGATTCAGTTAATACGAACGAGATCCGAGAATGAAAAAAGCGGCACGCGCCGCCTCTTCTACCAATGATGCCGGCGCCGTTCCTGTCACACGCGGAACGACTCGCCGCAGCCGCACTCGTCCTTCGCGTTCGGATTGTTGAAACAGAAGCCTTCGTTCAGGCCTTCGCGCGCGAAATCCAGCTCGGTGCCGTCGAGATAGGGCAGGCTCTTCGGGTCGATGACGATCTTCACGCCCGCCGATTCGAACACGGTATCTTCGGGCGCGAGTTCATCGACGTATTCGAGCTTGTACGCCAGGCCCGAACAGCCGGTCGTGCGAACGCCCAGACGCAGGCCAACGCCCTTGCCACGCCGCGTCAGATACTTCTGCACGTATTGTGCCGCCTTATCCGTCAACGTGATTGCCATAGTCTTCGCTTCTCGTCCGCTTGATTCGCTGCAGCGCGTGCCTGCGCGCCGCTATGCCCGCCGTTGTACTTTTACGCCGCTGCCTGCTTGGCTTCTGCCGCCGCCGCTTCTGGCGCCGCGATGCCATGACGCTGCTTGTAATCGGCGACTGCTGCCTTGATCGCGTCTTCCGCGAGGATCGAGCAGTGGATCTTCACCGGCGGCAGCGCCAGTTCTTCGGCGATCTGCGTGTTCTTGATGCTCATCGCTTCATCGAGCGTCTTGCCCTTTACCCATTCCGTGACGAGCGAGCTGGACGCGATAGCCGAGCCGCAGCCATACGTCTTGAACTTCGCATCTTCGATGACGCCATCCACGCCCACGCGAATCTGCAGCTTCATCACGTCGCCGCAGGCCGGCGCGCCGACCATGCCGGTGCCGACGGTGTCGTCATCCTTAGCGAACGAACCAACGTTGCGCGGGTTTTCGTAACGATCCGTAACCTTGTCACTATAAGCCATGATTCAAATTCTCCTTTATTCGATGTCGCGTCCGTTGAGCGGGGCGCTTAGTGCGCGGCCCACTGGATGGTCGAGATATCGATGCCGTCCTTGTGCATTTCCCAGAGCGGCGACAGATCGCGCAGCTTCGCAATCTTGCTCTTCAGCAGATTGATGACGTAATCGACGTCCTGCTCGGTCGTGAAACGGCCGACGGTGAAACGGATCGAGCTATGCGCGAGTTCATCGTTACGGCCGAGCGCGCGCAGCACATACGAAGGCTCCAGCGACGCCGACGTGCACGCCGAACCCGACGACACCGCGACATCCTTCACCGCCATGATCAGCGATTCGCCTTCGACGAAATTGAAACTGATGTTGAGATTATGGGGTACGCGGCGTTCCATGTCGCCGTTGATGTACACCTCTTCGATGTCCTGCAAACCCTTCAGCAGACGGTCGCGCAGCATGCGAATGCACTCGTTCTCCGTCGCCATTTCCTCACGTGCGATGCGGAATGCCTCGCCCATGCCAACGATCTGGTGCGTCGCAAGCGTCCCCGAACGCATGCCGCGCTCGTGACCGCCGCCATGCATCTGCGCTTCGATGCGCACACGCGGCTTGCGACGCACATACAGTGCGCCGATGCCCTTCGGGCCATAAGTCTTGTGCGCCGAGAACGACATCAGATCGGCCTTCAGCTTTTGCAGGTCGATTTCGACTTTGCCGGTGGCCTGCGCGGCATCGACGTGGAAAATGACGCCCTTCTCGCGCGTGATCTCGCCGATCGCCTCGATGTCCTGAATCACGCCGATCTCGTTATTCACGTGCATGACGGACACGAGAATGGTATCAGGACGCAGCGCCGCCTTGAATGCTTCGAGATCGATCAGGCCGTCGTCCTTCACGTTCAGATACGTGACTTCGTAACCTTCGCGCTCCAGTTCACGCGTGGTGTCGAGCACGGCCTTGTGCTCGGTCTTCACGGTGATGATGTGCTTGCCCTTGCTCTTGTAGAAGTGCGCTGCGCCCTTGATGGCGAGGTTGTTCGATTCCGTCGCACCCGACGTCCAGATGATTTCGCGCGGGTCGGCATTCACGAGCGCCGCGACGTTCTCACGCGCTTCCTTGACCGCACGCTCCGCATCCCAGCCGTACTGGTGGCTGCGCGAGGCCGGATTTCCGAATTGCTCGCGGAGATACGGGATCATCTTGTCCACCACGCGCGGATCGATCGGCGTCGTCGCGCTGTAGTCCATGTAAATGGGCAGGTTGGGAATATCGTTGTTCATCTATTGCTCCGGGAAATTTGTCAATGCTCTTGGCTGGGACGCACCACTCTGCTCGTGCACGGCGGTGCGGATCATCCGGCCAGGTTGAAAATGGAATTTGGTCCCTTGGGCACGACACGCGCGCTCTCGACGCCCGCCGACTCGCTGCACCGGTCGCGCAGCACCGCAGCCGAGCCTTCGCGCGCACGCTGCTGGTCGACGAGATCTTTCAGCGAGACGGAATCGAGATACTCGACCATCTTCTGATTGAGCGTCGCCCACAGCTCATGCGTCATGCAGTGGCCGTCGTGCTGCTTGGTGCCTTCGCACGTGCCCTTGCCGCCGCATTGCGTGGCGTCGATCGGCTCGTCTACGGCGATGATGATGTCCGCCACCGTGACGTTCTCCGCGCAGCGGGCGAGGTTGTAACCGCCGCCCGGTCCGCGAACCGATTCGACAATCTCGTGCCGCCTCAGCTTGCCGAAGAGCTGTTCGAGATAGGAAAGCGAGATGCGCTGGCGCTGGCTGATACCTGCCAGCGTCACCGGGCCCTGCTCCTGGCGCAATGCCAGGTCGATCATCGCCGTGACGGCGAAACGGCCTTTCGTGGTGAGTCTCATAATTGGGGCTGCGCTAATATTCGATGGTTTTTATCAAGTATAAATAGCCCACAGTTTTAGTCAAGTATCTGGGCCAAATAAGTAAAGTAGGCGTTTCACGGCCTGTTGTTTGCTCGATTGTCAGGCCACGAGTTGTGCATGCAGCGCCTTGAGCAGCCCTTCGCAGGCAGGCGTCCTCGCACTGATCGAGCATTTTTTCGAAGCCTTCATCGCCGCCAAAGTATGGATCGCCCACGACGCGACTGTCATCGCGCGAGGCGAACTCCATCAGCAGGTGAATCTTGTCGCGATGCTCCGGCGGACAGATCGTAGCCGCGCTTCTTCGCCACGCGCTGGGCGCGTTCACCGATGTCGCGCCAACGCTGCAGGGCTCGGCCACGGTACGCCGGGCTGGGGCGATGCTGGCGTTCTCGTGCCGTGGTCCCTTTACGAGCGATACGACGACCGGCGGGACGACTAGG
>LELG01000205.1 GCA_001045575.1 Candidatus Burkholderia pumila | reverse complement strand
GCAGTTTCGCTTCACGCTTCCTCCCCACAATCAGTCGCCCTTTCGCAGTTGCGCTTCGCTTCATTCGCTGTGGTCAGCTTATGGCGGGACTTGCACCCACGAGTGTGCGCCCAGCATGGGCGCACACAAAACAATATATATTGGCAATAAAATCAGCCACTTGAGTAACGAAATGGTCGATTCGACTCTAGTCAAAAAGACTGCCGAAGTAGTCGCAATGACTTCGCGGGTGCTGCTCGATGCGCTCGCGCCGCTCATCGAAGATTTGTCACGCGACATGCCGGACACGGAGCGCGCTACCGGCGTCTGCTGCACACGCTGCGCCCGCTCTTTCTGGGCGATGCCGCCGTGCTCCTGCGCCTCGAAGGCGATACGCTTGTGCCGCTCGCCATCGACGGCTTGTCGAGCGATACGCTCGGGCGGCGCTTTCGCGTCAACGAGCATCCGCGTTTCGCGCGCATTCTGGCGCGCGCCGAGTCGACGCCGCTTTCCCGCCCGCTCGGATCTCCCCGCTCCCTACGATGGCCTCTTCAAAGGCGTCTGCGGCCATCTCGAAGTGCACGATTGCCGGGCTGCCCGCTCGTCATTAACGACCGTCCGTGGGCTTGCTCACGCTCGACGCGCTCGATCCTGCCCGCTTCGACGATATCGATACGGCGTCCCTGCAAGCCTTCCTGAGCCTGACCGCGGAGACGGTCAGCGTCGCGGAGCGCATCGAAACGCTCGCGCGCACCAGCGGAGCCGAACGGTAGCGCGCCGAGGTGTACCGGCAGGCGGGCGGCGGGACGCGCAGACGGGACATCATCGGCAGCAGCGACCGCTACAAACGGCTGATGGACGACATCGCCATCGTCGCATCGAGCGATCTGGCCGTGCTCATCACGGGCGAAACGGGCGTCGGCAAGGAACTCGTCGCCAGCGAGATACACGCGTCGTCGCCGCGCGCCGACAAGCCGCTCGTCAGCCTGAACTGCGCGGCGCTGCCGGATACACTCGTCGAAAGCTAACTGTTCGGGCACGTGCGCGGCGCGATCTCGGGCGCGTTTTCCGACTGGCGCGGCAAATTCGAACTCGCCGATGGCGGCACGCTCTTTCTGGACGAAGTCGGCGAGCTGCCGCTCGCCGTGCAGGCCAAGCTCTTGCGCATGCTGCAGAACGGCCAGTTGCAGCGCATCGGCTCGGACAGCGAACACAAGGTCGATGTGCGCCTGATCGTCGCGACCAACCGCGATCTGGCCGAGGAGGTGCGCGGTGGGCGGTGGCTGTCGGTGTATCCGCTGGTTGTGCTGCCGTTGCGCGAGCGTGGCCGCGATGCCTTGCTGCTCGCGTATCGCTGGCCGGGGAATGTTGCGGGAGTCGGAGCATCTGATCGGGCGCAGTGCGTTGAAAGCGCTGGCGGCGCATCGTGAAAGACCGCGCATTCTGACGCTGAGCGCCGCGGATTTCGACATCGGCAAAGACAATGCAGCGGCGAGAGAGCCAGCGGTACTCGTAGTCACACGACACCGTTGTTACGCATCTCAAAAAAATGTGATAGGCCATACTCCTTGTTCGAACGCAAGAAACGATGCGTTGAAGCATGCGCAGCGAGCATCTGCATCGAGACAATCTCGGTACTGAAGAAAACCGTATCGGCTTCCTAACATCTGAGAAGAGAAGCCTGACAAAGCCCTTCGGCTTGCAGTGCTCTGTACTTTTATACAATATAATGGGGGGTGACGTGGTTAAACGTGGTCAAGCGCAGCGCTTTGCTGCTGCCCGTGCTCGTGGCGTGCTGCATCGATACAGCCGGTGCGATAGCCGCCGACGCGCCGCTCGAACGCGCGCCCGACATCATGCAGGCGCGCGTACTCGGTTGCACCGCGTGCCACGGCGCACACGGCGAGGGCACCGGCAATGACTATTTCCCGCGCCTATCAAGCAAGCCCGCAGGCTATCTGTACAACCAGCTGCTGGCCTTCCGCGACGGGCGGCGCAAGTACCCGCCGATGAACTACCTGCTCGCGTATCTTCCGGACGCGTATCTGAAGCAGATCGCCGATTACTTCGCGGCAGAGCGCCCGCCGTTCCCGCCGCCATCGCCCGTCAAAGCCGATGCCAAAACGCTCGATTTCGGCAAGACGCTTGTCACGAAGGGCGATGCATCGCGCAAGATTCCGGCGTGCGTGAGTTGTCACGGCGCATCGATGACCGGCATGGAACTGGGGATTCCCGGCCTGCTCGGACTGCATGCCGATTATCTTAGCGCGCAACTCGGCGCATGGCGATACGGCACGCGCAGCACCATCACGCCGGACTGCATGGCGCAAGTGTCGAAGCTGCTGTCGGAGCGTGATATCACCGCGATCGCCGCGTATCTTGCGTCGCTGCCGACGCCACGCCGATTGCCGCCGGCTCGCTCAAGATGCCGCTCGCGTGCAGCAGCGTCCACAACTGACGAGGATCCGACACGTGCTCCGCTTACGCCATTTCTGAGTGTTGACCGTCGCGGTCTTCGACAACGGCGTGCACTGCCTTCGGACAAGACGCCGCGACGATCAAACGCGGCGAATATCTCGCCCGCGCAGGCGATTGCATCGCGTGCCATACGCTGCCCGCGGGCAAAACCTTCGGCGGCGGCCGGTCGATGGACATGCCCTTCGGCACGCTCTTTACGCCGAACATTTCATCGGACAAGGAGACGGGCATCGGCGCATGGACCGCCAACGAGTGCTACACGATGATGCACACCGGCAAGTTGCGCGACGGTTCGTTGCTGTATCCCGCGATGCCGTGCCGTACACGTCGTACACCAAGGTCACGCGCGCCGACTCCGACGCCATCTACGCGTTCCTCATGTCGACGCCCGCCGTGTATCACGCCGAATCGCGCGCATGAGTTGCGGTTTCCGTTCAACAAGCGGCAACTGCTGCTCGGCTGGCGTTTGCTGTTCTTCATGGAAGGCGAGTATCAGCCGGACCCGAAGCAATCCGCCGAATGGAATCGCGGCGCGTATCTCGTCGAAGGACTCGGACATTGTTCGATGTGCCACACCGCGATCAACGCGCTCGAAGGCAATGTCTCGTCAAAAGCGTTCGAAGGCAGGCTGATCCAGATTCAGAACTGGTACGCGCCGTCGCTTACGTCGAATAAGGAAGCGGGGCTGGGCGAGTGGAGCATCGACGAGATCGTGGAGCTGCTGCACGCGGACGTCTCGCATAAAGGCGCGGTGTACGGACCGATGGCCGAAGTCGTCTACGACACAGCCTGCAATACCTGAGCGAAGACGGCGTCAAAGCGATGGCCGTCTACCTCAAGGCCTTGCCCGCACGCTCCGGCGACAAGTCCGCGCCGCCGAGCCAGGCCGTTGCCGAACAGAACGCGAGCCTTTCAGAACGCGAGCCTTTCGCCGCTCGGCAAAAAATCTACGACGCTCAATGCGCCGAATGTCACGCGGCGCAAGGGCAGGGCAAGCCGCCCGATTTCCCGCCGCTCGCCAACAACCAGTCGATCGTGATGAGAGCAGCGCCGTGAACCCGATCCGCATGGTACTGAACGGCGGCTATCCGCCGGGCACGTTCAAGAATTCCAGGCCTTACGGCATGCCGCCGTTCGCGCAGTCGCTGTCGGATGTGGAAGTGGCGGCCGTCGTCACGTATATTCGCACGGCGTGGGGCAATTGCGGTGCGCCGGTTACGGTGAAGGAAGTCAACGAGTTGCGTTCCGCGCTGCTCTATTGAGCATCGGAAAAGACGTCGTGAACGAAGACACGCAAGAAGAAGCGAAGGTCGATGAAATCCTCAAAAGCGGACCCGGCGGCGCGATTGCGCTGGCGAGTATTGCAACGGTGATCGTTATCGAATTGTGGTTCGTATTTTATTTCGCCGTATTTCTGCCGCGCGGCGTGATTCAGTGAGCATCTAAGCCCTCATCTATGGCCTTTAACTCAAGCTCGCACGAAGTCGCGGAACGCGTCGAACGGCGTTGGGCGTTCGTCGTGCTCGGCATCGTCGTCATTTTTCTCATGGCGATAGTCGTCTACACCGGCCTGCATTGGGCGATGATGCCGCCCTCGCGCGTCGAGACCATTCGCCCGGAAACGCTGCACGTGTCGGGCGAATTCGTCGAAAGCAATCTCGGCAGCACCATCGAGGCGGATGTCGCGGTGACGGTGCGCATCGTCGTGCAGCAGTATTCGTTCACGCCGCAATGCCTGGTCGTGCCGGTTACGTTCCGCGCGACGAGTTCGCGGATGTGGTGCATGGCTTTCTCATCACCGATACCAATATATCAGCTCGATGCTCGAACCCGGCTACATCTCGACCTTCAGGACCACGTTCAGGGAACCGGGCGATCACACCATTCCGTGCCACGAATACTGCGGCACAGGCATCAGAACATGTGGGCGCACGTGAAGGTGATCGACCGTAACGAGTTCATGCAGATGGCCGAAAAGCTTCCGGCCGATTCGCGGAGATTGTCCTGTGTTCATTAGCAAGCGACTCGTACTCGCGCATTTCTGGCTGGCGTTTATCGCCTTTGGTGTGGCGCTGCTGCTCGGCGCGTGGCAGATGTTCGTGCGCAGCACGCTGCATCCGTGGCTGCGGAATCCGGAGGGAGCTTTACTATCGCTCGGTCACGGAGTACGGCACGGTCATGGGCTATGCGTTTCCCACGCTCATTGCGATGGGCTTCGGCTACGCGGTCAGCGAGCCTTGCATTGAAGAAGCCGCTGGTCGGCCTGCGCTGGGCGTGGCTCAGTTTCTGGCTTGTCGCGGTCGGCGCGGTCACGGCGACCGTTCCTGTGGCCATTGGCCTCGCGTCTGTGCTCTACACTTTTTATCCGCCGATGATCGGCAACGCGTTCTACTACATCAGCGTGGTGTTCGTGGTCGTCGGATCGTGGGCTTGGGTCGCGCTGATGTTGGTGAACCTCGGCTTCGTGGAAGCGCGAGAATCGCGGCAAGACCGTGCCCTTGCCCATGTACGCCACCGGCGCGGGGACGGCGGTGGGCGCGGCCATCGAAGTGCTGTTCCTGATTCTGCCCGTCGCGCTCGGCTTCAAGAACACGATCGATGCCGGTCTCGCCCGCGCGTTCTTCTCGTGGACCGCTGCACGCCATCGTTTTATTTCTGGCTGATGTCCGCGTATATCGCGTACTACACGATCATTCTGCGCGCCAGCTGTACAGCGGATTCGATGGCGCGCATTTCGTTCATCCTGTTTCTGGCTGTGTCGATGCCCATCGGCATTCACCACTTGTTCGCGGACCCGCCAGTCGGCTCCGACTTCAAGTTCATGCATTCGGTGTTTACGACGCTGGTCGCCGTGCCGACCATGCTGACCGTGTTCACCATCTGCGCATCGGTAGAAATCGCGGTGCGGCTGCGCGGCGGCCGTGGCCCGTTCGGCTGGATCCGCGCGCTGCCCTGGTCCAACCCGATGATGCTCGCTGTCGCGTTCTCCTTCGTCATGCTGGGCTTCGGCGGCGCGATCGTCATCATGTATTTCGTGATCGCGTATGACTTGTGGCCGCATCTCACTGGCCGCGCGCTGATGGACGTGAAGCTGATGCGCTGGCAATTGTGGCTGTGGTTTATCGGCATGATCGCGCTGACGTTTCCGTGGCAGTGGTCGGATTGCAGGGCATGTCGCGACTCATGGTGTTTTACGATTACAACGATCCCGCCGTCGCCGAACAGGCCATGTTCGTGATCGTGTCGGTGAGCGGCGGCTTCATTTTGGTGATATCGGCGGTGCTGTTCTTCATCGTGCTGATCAAGGCGCATCGCGGGCCGGTCAGCGCGCCCGAGGCCTTCAGCTTTGCGCGCGCTGTGCACGAGCCGCACACGATTCCCGTCGCGCTGAATAGCTTCGCGTTGTGGATCGCGCTGATGATCGGCCTCACGCTCATCAACTACGAGCTATCCGATTGCGCAACTCGTTTCCCGCGGCGGCTAAACGTTGGTGCCCGCGGTGCCCATCGGAGCGCAGCGATGAGCGATGAACGCCTCTTCGCTTTTCCGCAATCGCTGGTTCACGGCCAGCGGTGTCGGGCACGATTGCGATCGCCATGGTGTCCGCGCTGATCGGCTGGACCGCACCCAAAAAAGTTGGAAGACTGATGGCTATGCTGGAGCGAAGCAAACTCGATAATCGACGGGACTGAGCCCCTTGAGCTTCAGCTTGATTCGCTCGTGGCTGGGTTGTAGTAGTGAATGTATTCCTTCAGGCCTTTCTCGAGATCGTCGAGATCACGAAACTCGTTGGCGTAGTAGAACCCCGTCTTCAGGGTACCGAAGAAGCTCTCCATGGCGGCATTGTCGAGGCAGTGCCCGCGCCGGGACATGCTCGGCCTGACGGTACTCTGCTTCAGCAAGTGGCTGTAGGTGGAGAGGCGATATTGCCAGCCTTGAACGGAATGAAGCACTGGTCGATCTTCAGGCTTCAGCCTGGTGAAGGCTTTGCGAAGCAT
>LELG01000204.1 GCA_001045575.1 Candidatus Burkholderia pumila | reverse complement strand
AAACCGCCGCTCGATCTCATGTCCAAGTGATGGCGCGCCCGGCCAGTACATCGCTCCTCGGCCTGTCAACCGATACACCTGCTTTGCACTTCGTCCCATGCAACACCTCCTTGATCAAAGGTGTTGCGACAACCGGTTGAATCCGCCCATCTTGAATTCGCGCGATGCGTGGATCAGCGCGTCATTGCGGAACGCATAGAACGGTTCCGAATAACCCGTATGCCACGATGCTCGACGTGCCGAGCAACCTGCCCGACGCTGCATCTTCGAGCTCGAAGAGATAGAACTCCTCGCCCGGAAAATCGACTTCGGCGCGAAACGAATCCTCAGACAACGCGACGCGCGGCGCGTTTCGAGCGCTTTGCAATCGCGCGGCAGCGAATGCAGCACAGGCTGCGCGGCGCTGGCCATGCGCTGAATGAAGCTCGTCTAGATCGGCGAGTCTGGCAGGACGAACGAAATGCATCACTTGCCCTGTTGGATGAGACCGACGACCTGTTCGACGGCCTTTTCGATGTGCGCGAAGCCTTCGTCGAGATCGGCCATCGGCATGATGAGCGACGGCGCGAAACGCAGCACGTTCGGCCCCGCGATCAGCATAATGACGCCGTTCGCCGCTGCGGCGTTGAGCACGTCTTTCGCGCGGTCTTTGCACGCATCGCTCAGTTCCGCGCCAATCGGCCGCGTCCGCGAATTTCGCTGAACAGCCCGAAACGCTCATTGATGCGCGTCAGATGCGCCTTGATCGCGCGGCTGCGTTCGTTCATGCCTTCGAGCAGCGCGGGATTGCTGATGAGTTCGACGACCTTCTCCGCAATCGACGCGCCCAGCGGATTGCCGCCGTAAGTCGTGCCATGCACGCCGACCTTGAAGTGCGCGGCGATGCGCTCGGTGGTCAGCATCGCGCCGATCGGGAAGCCGTTGCCCAGCGCCTTCGCGCTCGTGAGAATGCCGGGCGTCACGCCGTATTACATGTACGCGTAGAGCGTGCTCGTGCGGCCTACGCCAGTTTGCACTTCGTCGAAAACGAGCAAGGCGTTGTGTTTGGTGCAGGCATCGCGCAGGCCTTGCAGGAATGCGGGATCGGCGAGAATCACGCCACCTTCGCCCTGCACCGGCTCGACGATCACCGCGCACGTTTTCGGCCCGATGGCCTCCAGCGCCTTCGGCAGATCGTTGTACGGCAGATGTCGGATGCCCTGCGGCTGCAGCCCGAAGCCTTCCGCGTACTTCGTCGGCTGTCCGCCGACGCTCACGGTGAGGAACGTGCGTTCACGAAACGACTGCGTGAAGGAAATGATCTCGATCTTGTCATTGCCATGATTGTCGATGGCATAGCGACGCGCGAGCTTCAGCGCCGCTTCGTTCGCTTCCGTGCCGGAGTTAGCAAAGAACACGCGATCCGCGAAGGTCAGATCGGTCAGGCGTTTCGCCAAGCGCAATACCGGCGCGTTCGTATAACCGTTGCCGATGTGCCAGAGGCGGTCGCCCTGCTCGTGCAGCACTTTCAGCAGATCGGGATTGCCGTGGCCCAGCGCCGTCACCGCGATGCCGCCCGCGAAATCCACGTAATCGCGGCCTTCCGTGTCCCCATACGCACGAGCCGCGGCCCAGGTCGGGCACGAAATCGGCCGGCGAGAACACCGGCACCATCACTTCATCCGAATGTCCCGCGCGTCACATTGATGTCCGTCATTAGCCACTCCTTGCCGCCGGGCATCTGCGACAGGCCGTACTAGGCGCTGACGCCATCGCGCGAGCAGCCAGTCGCAGCCAGTCGGCTGCAGGCAGGTACAGGCCGTCGAGCGGGCTAGCAAAAACCGCGCCTAAAAGCGATGAGCTTGCCAGTTGCCGTCGCGGTCGTAGGCGCCTGCATCGCGCACCTGATCGTGCGCTAGCGCGATGCGCCGCAATTCGTGCAGATACGGCGTCGAACAGGGTGACGCGGCCAATTTGCCGATATCACCGAGCGCGCCCGACAGACGCCGGTTGACGTTTTCGGCGTGATAAAGCGCGGCATCGGCGAAGACCGAAAGGCGTGCCACATCTTCCTGATCCTGAAACACAGCGTGCGCCACGCGAAGACATAGCCGGTACCCGCCGGCACGATCGAGGTAATCGACACGACGACGATCAGTAGCGCGACGGGCGCGTTGCGTTGGATATTCTTCATTGCCGTATTATGGTCCGCGCCGGGAGGGTTCGCATCCCGCCAGGCGCGCTTTTTTTGTACTGACTGGTTACGATCCGTGTGGTCGCGCGGATCACCTGCTCACCCCGTGGATGCGCACAACGACGCGCGGCCTTTCGCGGTGCAGGACAAACGACTCAGTGTAGGCGGCAGTGCCCGCCCGATTCAATCTTTTCTTTGACCTAAAACAAGGCGCTTCCGTGGGCTTTCGCACGGCCCATTGGCCCTTTTTTGCTCGGCCCGAGAAAATCGGCGTTTCGGAAATGGCGTCAATTGCCTACTTCATGTCTTTCCGATGCGTCTCCCGCTGTGTTCATCCGCTTCGTTCAGGACCGTTCATATGAATTCATTGACTTTGTCTTTGCGTGACGCCGCGCCCGCCGACTTTGAAACGATTGCGGACATTTATTCGCATTACGTCATAAATGCGCTCGCCACGTTCGAGGAATCGCTGCCTTCCGTCGACGAGATGGGTGCGCGGCATGCATCGATTACAGACGCGGGCTTGCCTTACGTCGTGGCGGAAGTCAAGGGGCGGTGGCGAGTTATGCGTATGCGTCGGCATATCGGGCGAGATCGGTGTATCGGCATACGATCGAGGATTCGGTCTATGTTGCCGATGGTTTTCATGGACGCGGCATCGGGCTCGCGCTGCTGACGGCGCTCATCGAATGATGCGAGCAAGGGCCGTGGCGGCAGATGATCGCGGTGATCGGCAACAGCGGCAATGCGGGATCGATCGCGCTGCATGCGCGGCTGGGCTTCGAACATGTCGGCGTGCTGCGCAAAGTCGGCTTCAAGCATGGGCGTTGGGTAGATACGGTGCTGGACAGCGGGCGCTCGATTCGGCTTGATCGGACGCCGCGTGAGCCCGTTTCGTTCTGAGGCAGCGTCCGCCCGCTTCCCTCGTCTCTTTTTTGAGACGCATACGGACGCTTTCCCGCTACCATTCGGGATTCGCCCCTGTTCCCGTAAAGCTTCAAGCCTTGCCGAGTTATACCCTCGCCTCGCCCGTCAGCGCTGAAATCGACATTCGCAAAAGCCGCTTCATCGCGCTGGCAATTCCTGTAGCCGACCGCGATGCCGCCATGCACAAGCTGGAACGCCCGCGCGCCGAGCATCCGACGGCGACGCACGTGTGCTGGGCGCTGTTCGCGGGCGGCCAGTCCGGCATGTCGGATGACGGCGAGCCTTCCGGCACCGCCGGCCAGCCGATTCTCGAAGTGCTGCGGCATCACGAAGTCGATGGCGTGCTTGCGGCAGTCGTGCGGTATTACGGCGGCATCAAGCTGGGCGCGGGCGGTCTAGTGCGCGCGTACACGGACGCCATCGCCACCGCCATGCAGCAGGCCGAGCGCGGGCTAGTAGGCATCGAAATGGATTACGCAGATGAAGCGCGCGGGCGCCGCTGGATCGAACTCCACGATGCCGAACTGATGGAAACCACCTACGGCATGACTGTGCGCTTCGTCATGCGCATGCCGATGGCGATGCGCGAAACCGCCGCTGTCGAGTTGCCCGCATGAGCGGCGAAACCTTTTCGATGACCATCGAGCCGGACGGGCATTTCGTCGCCGTGCGCAGCCGCCCCAGCTCGAAGCGGCGTTGCGTGCGGGCTTGTCGCTGCCGCAGTCGTGTCGTAATATGGCACCTGCCGCGCCTGTCTTTGCCGGCTGTCGGCGGGCGAGGTGTGGTATCGCATCGAATGGCCAGGACTCACACGGCGGAAGAAAAGGCGGAGGGCTGGATTTTGCCGTGCGCGGCGCTGGCGGCGTCGGATGTGACTATCGATCAGCCAGCCATACGGCAAGCCCAACCGCCCGCGCGCCCCACCCGTTCGCGCGGGTTCTGATCCGCAACGCGGATATTCGAGGATTGTCGTCTCTTTTCAACGACATACGATGTGTATCCCAGCAATGCACTAGTAGATTACGACAAACAAGGGATGCAGAACTGCTCTCAAAAAGAGTATAATTATATTTTGCTCTAAATTCTGGCAGGGCCAGATCAATCGAGATTTCAATGACTAAAGTACTGTTGAAAGAGAACGAGCCTTTCGACGTCGCCATGCGTCGTTTTCGCCGTACCGTCGAACGCACGGGCCTGATTCAAGAGCTCAAGTCGCGCATGGCTTATGAAAAGCCGACCACCGAGCGCAAACGCAAGAAAGCTGCTGCTGTCGCTCGCCTGCGCAAACAGATCCGCCGCGCGCAACTGCCGAAGAAGTTTTATTGATCGACGCGAGGCGCTGCCCTCGTCTTTCTGTGTAATACGGCTAGCAGCATCGGATGGAGTTGGAGTCGCGGTTTTGCGCTTGAAGGCATGAGAGCTCGCAAGTGTGCGCGTGTTTGACATGCACCTCATCTGGTGAAGACTGGCAAGAATGCACAAAGAGCCTGCATGAGCATCAACTCATGCAGGCTCTTTGTGCATGTGGTACTTACCATTAAGTATTGTGAATGCCAATGTTGTCACGCAACCTCGACACGCGGACCATTGAAGGCGTTGCAAGCATACCATCGCCACTCTCCCTCAAAGACATCGTGGAACCCACCGGCGCGCGCCATAGGCTGCCACTACCTTGTTGCGGCACCGCAGCCATGCGAAGCCTGTTGGCAAAGTGCACTTTGCCGCGACCGACCGGCGCAGCATCGGCTTTCGGGCACCGCTCGCGAAGTGCAATGAACCTGGTGCGCTACGCGACCGGCTCGAAGAAGCGTGGCAGAACATCAAAGCCGGATTCGTGCGCGGTGTTTCCATTGGCGGCTTTCCGGCCATTCAAAGTCGAGCGGCGCGGCGACGGTTCGCACGGTGTGCGCTTCGTCGAACGGCAATGGCTCGGAACTGTCATGCGTCATCACTCCTGCGAACAGTGACGCGACTATCATATCATGGCGATTCGATCGGCGACCGGGACCAACGCCGAATTCACGCGGCACCTGCGCGCGTGGCACGACTCGACAGCGCATCGCCGCCACATTCCAGAAGTTGGCACGCTGGCTGATGCAACCAATATATTTACTTATAGCATCGAAGGGAACGCGGTTCAAGCCGGGATTTCGAGCGCGTCAGCAATAGCCGATCTTATTCGGAGGTTAGGCACAGCTGGCAAGATAGCCGAGTATGGCGCGAAGGGAGCCACAAAATTAGGCGCAAAGGAGGCGGTCAAAGCAACCGCGAAAGCGCGAGGCCGAGCAGGTCGTTAAGCAAAAAACGAAACAAGCCGAAAAGGCAACGGCTAAAGAGGTCGAGAAAGCAGGCAAGTCGCCAACGGGCAAGGATAGCGCGAAAATCAAGGGTGGCCCGTGCGATCATCTGAAGCAGGAGTCGGGCAAGGGACCGTATCGAGGCGGCGCGAATATAGTAAGACACGCAAATCAGTAAACGACGGCAAGGATTCGCATCATATGCCGGCGAAGGACGTGAGTCCGCTATCGGAAAGTGCAGGACCGGCGATTCAAATGCACCCAGATGATCATGCAAGGGCCTCCAGCAATGGCCAGAACGGGCGGGCGGGGAAACAATATCGTGCGATGATTCGAAATTCACTCAAGCAAGGTAAGTGGCGCAAAGCTATGTCTAAGGAGATTCTCGACGTGCGACGTATCGCCTCCGAGATTGGAGACAACGGCAAGTACAACGAGGCGACGCTTGAAATGTGCTCGAATATTTCAAATGCCTTGAAAAAAACAATTTTCTCTCGTTGGGCTAATTACGAATCGCAATTACACATATGAGATAAATCCGCTCACTGGAGTGTCCGCAGTGACGTTTGGCATGGCCGCCAATGAGGTAGAAATGGCTTGGGGCACTCCGACGCGCATGTCGAAGAACCACATTGGAGAGCGCACCGAGGTTCGAGATGGCTGCGTCATAGCTTATGACGCGCAGCAAAACTTGGTCGCGGAAATTGGCTTTCCTTCTTCAATACAGTCGGTTGATGCTTCGGGGAGTTCAGATTTTCCAATCGACTCACGAACGAACGATCTTGCAGCTTGGAAATTTCACTCTGAAGCTTATGAAGGCGACGGCTTCATCGTCTTCCCGCATCTAGGAGTAAGTCCATCGGGATTCGGAAGTAACGATTTCCAGCTACGCACTGCGACCGCATTCTAAATCGGGATGGTGGGATGATGAACTAGTGTTATGAGTTAACAATTAATTGAATGATTAGCTGCTTGTAGTACTGTGCGATGGACGGCACGTACTTCAAGAGGTGGCGAAGAGCGGAAGACCCAAGGCGGAACTCGTGTTGAGTGACTCGGAGCGCGAACA
>LELG01000203.1 GCA_001045575.1 Candidatus Burkholderia pumila | reverse complement strand
ACAGACCTATCTCGTTGGAGCGCTCAAGAGATCCAGGCCGTTGCCCATGCACTGAATTCCAGGCCCCGGAAAACGCTTGATTGGAAGACAAGCCCTGGACGAATACCTAAAATCTGTTCAACAATCCGGTGTTGCGACGATCGGTTGAATCCGCCCAGTATCAGATGTCGGCCTACCGACGGCTGCTGAGCCAGAACGCTCTAACGCAGAGCATGTCACGCAAGGGCAACTGCCTTGACAACGCCGCTATGGAAAGCTTCTTCGGTACCCTAAAGACGGAGTTCTACTACGCCAACGAGTTTCGTGATCTCGACGATCTCGAGAAAAGCCTGAAGGAATACATTCACTACTACAACCACGAGCGAAGCAAGCTGAAGTTCAAGGGGGCTCAGTCCCGTCGATTATCGAGTTTGCTTCGCTCCAGCATAGCCATCAATCTTCCAACTTTCTGGGTGCGGTCCATATGCACGATGATCCCTACGATCAGCACGAACGCCGCCGCATGCACGACCGCCGCGAGCCGGATGATCTCGATCGGGAAATAGAACGAGAAATAATGGCGCCAGATCACGATCCCGTTTAACAGCAGCAACAAGCAAGCGACCATCGTAAAGAACAAGAGCTTCTGACCAGCGTTGTACTTGCCAATCTCAGGCAAGCTTCTCTTCGCGATTGGCGAGCACGTCGTTAATCTGCTTCATCCACTGGACGTCATTCCTGTATAGATAGTTGTGGTGCCCAGAAGCGGATCGCCAGGATCAGGAACGAGAGGAACATCACGCAGCCGATGAACGGATGCAAAATCCGCGTCCACTGTCCGCCGCCGAGAATCGCGTACAACCACGACATCGACGGATGGAACATCGCGAGTCCCGAGATCGCCGTGATCCAGTGATTGGTGCGCTCGTTCGGCGTGTAGCGTTGAATGAGGCGGTTGCCTCGCACATCGCGCAGTTCGCTATCGTGTTTCATTCGAACGTTCCCTTTCCTTGAAGACCTCTTCGACTTCCCGTTGCGCTTCGGCTTCTTCTTCCGCCGTCACTTCGTTCGGACCAACACGCGTGTAATGGAAGAAGCCGGCCAACGCGGCAATGGCCATGCCCGCGATCGCCAGCGGCTTGTTGATGCCCTTCCAGACGGAAACCAGCGGACTGATGTGCGGATTGTTCGCCAGACCGTGGTACAGCTCCGGCTTGTCCGCGTGATGCAGCACGTACATGACGTGCGTGCCGCCCACGCCTGCCGGGTTGTACAGGCCCACGTTCTCGAAACCTCGCTCCTTCAGGTCTTCCACACGATCTTCCGCCTGCGCAATCATGTCCACCTTGGTGCAGTGCAGACATGATCGCGCCGGTCGGGCACGTCTTCACGCACGCCGGTTCCTGTCCCACCGCCACGCGATCCGAACAAAATGTGCACTTGTACGCACGATTGTCTTCCTTCGAGATGCGCGGAATATTGAACGGGCAGCCGGTCCACGCAGTAGCCGCAGCCGATGCAGTTTTCCTCTGAAAATCCACGATGTCGTTGTTGTACTGCACGATCGTGCCCGGCGAAGGACACGCCTTCAGACAGCCCGGATCCTCGCAATGCATGCAGCCGTCCTTGCGGATCAGCCATTCGAGGTCGCCTTTCAGGTTCTCGTATTCGGTGAAGCGCATCACAGTCCACGATTTTTCCGTCAGGTCGTGCGGGTTGTCGTAGATGCCGGTCGTGTGACCTACTTCGTCGCGCAGATCGTTCCATTCCATGCATGCCGTCTGACATGCCTTGCAGCCGATGCACTTCGACACATCGATCAGCTTCGCGACCGTGCCCGTCACCGGGTTGCGGTCGGTCAGCGGCGGGACGGTCGTCGCGGAGACGCGTTTGATATCGAGCGATTGCAATGCTATGTTCTCGCCTCCTTATGCCTTTTCGACCTTGATGAGGAACGACTTGCATTCAGGTGTCTGCGAGTTCCCGTCGCCCACGGAAGGCGTCAGCATGTTGACGAGATAGCCCGGCTGCGTGAGACCCTTGAAGCCCCAGTGCAGCGGCAGGCCGACGGTATGCACCTTCTTGCCCTCCACGGTCAGCGGTTTGATGCGCTTCGTGACCAAAGCCACCGCCACGATATGTCCGAGATTGCTCGTCACGCGCACCTTCTCGCCCGCGACCATACCGACTTCCTTCGCGTGCTCTTCGCCGATTTCCACGAACCGCTCCGGCTGCACGATCGCATTGAACCGCGCGTGCTTGGTCCTTCAGCGTCTGTCCGATGCCCGTCGGGTCGGAGTTGTCGCGGCGGCCCGTCTGATTGCCCGCCTGCGTCCACGATCCGCAGAAGATCCAGCAGCTGCTCGCGGTCGAGCCATCGTCGCGCAGTTGCGCGAAACTGGCCGACTGCTCGCCCTTTTTGGCAAGAACCTTGGTCTTGTCGGTTGGATCGGTGACGTCGGCCAGAGCACGTCCGTTGAATTCCATGGCGAATTATTCGGGCGTCGGGCTTTCCGTATCGGAATACGGCCAGGTCATCTTCAGAATCGGGTCGGGATACTTGCCGCCCTTTTCCTTGTATGCCTCGGGCATGCGCAGCCACAGGCCCGACATGATTTCCAGATCGCGGCGCGCTTCGCCCGGCGAGTTCGCACTGCCAGTGCCATTGCAGCATGCGCGACGAACTCATCAGCGAGCAGTGCTTGCTCTTCCGAGAAACAGGTCGTCGGCAGACGGAAGACTTCGGTCTGGATCTTCGACGAATCGACATCGTTGAAATCGCCGTGGTTCTTCCAGAACTCAGAGGTTTCCGTCGCCAGCGGATCCATGATGACGAGGTACTTCAGCTTCGACAGCCCGAGGCCGATCTTCGCCTTGTTCGGCGCGGCGGCGAGCGGATTGAAGCCCTGACAGACGTAGCCGTTCTCTTACTGGCGGCCATCAGTTCGAAGACCTGCAGCATGTCGTAGGACTTGTCGAGCTTGGGCAGCATGTCGTAGCCGAAGTTGTTGTCGGCTGTCGCGTTGTCGCCCCACCACGGCTTCATGAAGCTCACATAGAACGCGCGATAGTTCTTCCAGTAGCTCAACTGGTTTTCGGACGCAAGGGCTGCGTCGCGCGCTTCTTGATATACTCCTCGTAGTCCTGCTCGCCTTCTATCGGCAAGGTCATGTAGCCGGGCAGCAGGTTCGACATCAGGCCCAGGTCCCTCAGACCCTGGATGTTCGAGTGCCCGCGCAACGTATTCATGCCGCCGCCCGCAATGCCGATGTTCCCCAGCAGCAACTGCACCATCGCGCCAGTGCGGATCATTTGCACGCCGACCGAGTGATGCGTCCAGCCGAGCACGTACAGAATGTGATGCCAGTGCGATTCGGCGCTGCGGTCGATGCCAAGATTTGTCTTTCGACGTGCCGCAGACCTTCTCCACCATTTCAGGCGTGTACGTGGAGTAGTGCTGCTTGAGCAGGTTGTAAGACACAGCGCGGGTCCTGCAGCGTGGGATCGACCTTCACGAAGTCGTCTTCCACCGCGCTCGTAATCCCAACTCGTCTTATCGTATTTGCGATGCTCCGAGTCATAGCCCTAATACAACAGGCCGCCATCGAACTTGAAATCCTCGCACACGATGAACGACATGTCCGTGTAGTTCTTGACTTACTCGTGCTGAACCTTGTCGTGCGTGAGCAAATAATTGATGACGCCGTCCAGGAACGCGATATCCGTCCCGGTGCGAATCAGCGCATAAAAATCCGCGACCAATGCCGTGTGCGTAAAGCGCAGATCGACCACGATCAGACGCGTCTTACGATGCGCCTTCGCCTCGGTCACCCATTTGAAACCGCACGGGTGCGCCTCGGCCGCATTGTCGCCCATGTCAAGAACGCGGATCAGAATCACGTCCGCGTTCTTGATGTCGACCCAATGGTTCGTCATCGCTCCACGGCCAAACGTCGGGGCAAGACCTGCCACCGTCGGGCCATGTCAGACACGGGCTTGATTGTCGAATGCGAGCATGCACAAGACTGCGGACAGTCTTGTGCGTCAGATTAACCGACTTCGTTGCTGCCAGCGGAGGCCGCGAGGAATCCGGTGGTCAACCAGCGGTTGACCGTCTTGCCGTCCGGCGTCTTCTCGACAAAATTCGCGTCGCGGTCGTCCTTCATCAGTTTGGCGATGCGGTCGAGCGAGTCTTCCCCCGAGATGTGCTTCCACTCGGACGAGCCGGGCGCGCGATATTCGGGATACGTTAACCGGTTCGGGCTATGAATGAAGTCGATGAGCGATGCACCTTTCGGGCACAGCGTGCCGCGATTGACCGGATGGTCCGGATAGCCCGATATGAATGATGCTCGCTTTCGCGTTCTTCGCGTTGTCGCCCAGGCCGTACATCAGAACTCCGCAGCCGACGGAACAATACGGGCAGGTATTACGCGTTTCGGTGGTGCGCGACAGGTTTGTATTAACGCACCTCGGCAAGCGCGGCTGCCGGAGAGAAGCCCAATGCTGCCAGGCTCGATCGCGAGCGTGCTCGCAGAGACCTTCAAGAATTGTCGCCTGACATTTGCAACATGGTTGTCTCGGCGCGTCGTGTAAAAAGTATAGGGCGCTCGATTCCGCCCCGTTATCCTGCCTGAGACGGTGCTGACACAGAAGCGCTTTCTTTCATTCATGCGTGTATGCCGGTATCGGGTCGTGTTGCCCTACCTCAAAAATAGGGCGCAAAATAAAAGTCTGCACAAACAGCGACATGCGCGGCGCGCACGAACCATTCCACAAGCATTTGCGCGCGCCTGCGATACGGGCGCGATCATAACAATGATCTGAAATCTGAATTTAGCGCTCGCCTACATCGCGCCCATTTTTCAACCGTGGAACGCGACGTGCTTTGTAAGCCGTAAGTAATTATTGCGACTGCCGTAGACTCACTACAGCAATCCGAGGGCCGAGCATGAGTTCAGTATCGACGCAAAAAACCGAAGCCGCGGTGAAGAAAGATGCGTCTTGGGTGATGGGCGCGCTCAAGCAATTCTCTGAGAACTGCTGTGCCGCGATGGCTGCGAGCATCGCGTTCTATTCAGCGTTTTGCTGGCACCGACGCTCGTCATGATGATCGCGGTCGCGGGCTGGATGTTCGGGCCGGAAGTTGCCCGCGGGCAACTTTTTCACCAGGTCAGCTGATCGGCGATCAGGCGACGGCGGGCGTGCAGAGCATCGTCGAGAATGCGCATCGGAGCGGCGGGACGGAGATCGCAGCGATCGCGTCGTTCGTGCTGCTCGCGGTGGGCGCGTCGGCGACGTTTTCATTGCTGAATACGACGCTCAATTGTGTGTGTTGCCGCTGAGTGGCGATCAGCGCTCCAGCATCATGACGATGGTGCGTGTACGGTTGGTGTCGTTCGGGCTGGTGCTGAGCATGGCGTTTTTACTGATCGTTTCCCTCGTGCTCGCCGCCATTCAGGCGGCGAGCATATGGCTGTTCGGGGATTCGCCGTTCGTCATCGTTGGCGATGTCGTGCAGTTGCTTGCGGGCCTGATCGTGCTAACGGCGGCTTTTGGCGCGCTGCTGAAATTTTTTTGCCCGATGCGCCCGTGCAATGGGGGTGACGCCTTCGTCGGCGGGTTCGCTCGCGGTGCTGCTCAGATGGCTGTATTTTTCCGCCGCCGTGCTGCTTGGCGCGGAGTTTTTGGCGGCACGGGCGCGTCTGCACGATCCGCGCGGCGCGTGGGGCATACAGAGCGGACGCGTACCGCCTGGCAGCCGCGCAAAGATCGGTTCGATGCTGGCCGGCGTCGATGCGGATCGCGACGCCCTTGCAGGCGGCGGGACATCAACCGTCGCGCCGAATTCGCCGGCCAGCGCGCGGCAGACGGCGGCTGCAGTGGCTACGACGCAGCGGGCGGCATCCGACGCTCGGCGCTCGATCGGCGCGCAGGCGCAACACACGCAACAACTGACAGGCCAGGCGCGCAAGAAAGTCTCGGCGATGAGCAAAGCGCTCGAAATCTCCGCGCAAGATCGCCCGCGCCGAAGCGGCGGCGACACGCACCACGGCGAAAGCGATGATCGGCGCAGGCCGTAAAGCCTCGGACGTCCATGCAATGGTCCGGCGACATCCGTGGCGCGCGGTGCTGGTCGCGGCGAGCGCTGTTTCAGGTGCTGCAACCGGTTCCGGACCCCACCTTTAGCGAGCACAGCTACGGTTTCCGACCGGAACGGCGTGCGTACGATACGGTACTTGCCGCGCAGTCGTACGTGCAGTCGGGGCGGCGGATCGTGGTAGACGTTAATCTGGAGAAGTTCTTTGACCGGTCAACCACGACATTCTGACATTCTGATCGACCGCTTACAGAAATGAATCGATGACGCAGGAGTAATCCGGCTGATTCGGGCGTATTTGAACAGCGGCATCATGGATGACGGGGTGGTTTAGCAACGGCATCATGGCACGCCTCAGGGCGGACCGCTATCGCCGCTGCTGGCCAACGCGCTGCTCGATG
>LELG01000202.1 GCA_001045575.1 Candidatus Burkholderia pumila | reverse complement strand
GGCCCGTCTCGGCTTCCTTCAAAATGCCGATGATTTGTTCTTCGGTGAATCGCTTTTTCATTGCCGTTCCTCTCTTTCTGGAACGAACTCCTACATCGTCATCGTACTAAACGCGGGGAGCAGGTCACGAACGTTATGCTCAGCGGTAAACCCGTCTTTCAGCAAGCCAGCGGCCCTCTAATCCGGGGCGCGGCACCGGTACTATCCCTAGCGGGCCAAAGCCCACCCCACCAAAGAACACAAAGTGAAAATGATGGGACTGCCAACGGCAGCCAGTCGCAAAGCGTTTAGCCATTGCTGACCTGATGGTTGCGCGCTGCAGCCTGATCGATGCGGAGTTGGAAGTTCTTAAGCTCCGCTTCCTTAAGTGATTCGAGCTCAAAGCCTGGCTGGCTAAGGTTTTTGGGTTCGTTGTAAATTGAAGGAATCGGCCGCATCATCAAGCACTTCCAGACGAGAAGCGCGCTGAGACCGCTGAGACAAAAGAACCAAAATGCACAACCGACCGCTCCTACGGGCAACCAAGTCCAGTCTTGTTGCTCTATACCCTTCATAGCGTACGTCATAGCACCGCCCATCGCCGCAAGAAAGACCGTAAGTGGTAAGTGTCGTCGCCGCCTCCTTGGCTGCGACATCTGCGCACGCATTTGCTTTACAATTAATTGAGCAGACCACCAAAAGCGTCACGCTTTGGACAAAGGTCCACTGACGAGATAATCTTCGAGGTATATTAGGCCTACGTCGACTCGTGTCCACGATCCCTAGATAACGTCTAATCTGTGCGCGATCGCTCTCCTTTTCGGCTTCGTCTAAGGCGCTGTACGGAGTAACGATCGGCTCCTTCTACCAGCTGACCAGGTTCGCCGGTATTGTCAGCGTCCCATCCGCATTCCGCGTGCACTGGTGGTCATGTAGATATCGCTGCCAATGCGCCCATCTTTCATGCTCGATAGCAGCTAAGTGCTCAAGTAATGCGTCGGCTGTGTTCAACGATGTGCTCTCCGTCATATACCTAAATGAGACCGTCTTTGACAAGGCGCCAATAGTGCTGACCAAGAACAGTCAGTTCGCACGATTTGCTCTGCATAGCAGCATGCCACATGTAATTCGCACCAATAGGCCGAACGAGATTAACTTTGACGTAGCGTTGAAGTGTCGCGAACATCACGTTCTTCCAAGTGTCAGGCGGCGCGATATTTGGATCGGCGCTCTGTTGGGGCGTACGCTCGGGTTCAAACGACGGGTCAAGTGCTAGTCGAAATCAGGCGTTGGGAAATGCTTGATCAAGTCTTGTAAAGCCGACAATTCGATCGGCGGCGGCGCCTTACGCAGCGAGAAGCTCTGACTCCCCGAACCGCTCATAGATACCGACGAGTTGACGCGTGCTCGCCTTATTCAGCCTGATGCTTTCGGTAACGAGGCTATAGAAAAGTGTTGCGGCTTTGCGCTGAACGGCGACAGTACTCATCTCCGCGCCGCGTCCCGAGTTGAGCAGAGATTCGACAACACGCCGTTTGGTATCGGTAAGAATGCGTGCTTGCTCCATGTACTCCGAGGTGGTGCCTTGCATTTTTCTTCCTTAAGTCGTTTGTTGATGGGCAAAACCTTCCTTCAGCTTCACGCGCGAGGCGCGAGTGACCGCAAATACCTTACCGGTGCATAACGACACCTTATTCCATTTATTTAGCGTTTGCTAATACCTATCACCTCAAAGTCAAAGCATATCGATGCTCTAAGCGAAGTCAAGAAATGCTGGTGGCTGGCGGCGGCAATGAGGCAATTAAGTGAGGTTACCTCCAAAAGACGATGCCCTCCACGGACGACGCGGCGCGTTCGGTCAAGCCCATCTTCGTGTAAATGGAGGGAGCCCTTCCGCTAGTCATTGGAGATCTCTTTCGTCTCGTAATAGGGGCTCGGGATTTGAGCGGATGTGCGGCCTTTCGGCTGCTGCGGGGCGTGGTTTGCTATGCGGTCGGTGGTTGCCGTGCCGATAAACGCCGGCGCGGGCGGTGCAGGTACAACAGGGCCATCCTCAGCCCTGCGTTTCTCCATCGTCTGCCGCTTCGAGCGCAGGATAATGGATCCAGCGTTTTGCGACGAGTTCGCGTCTGCGTCAGGTTTTTCGGCGGGGCCGTTCTTCGTGCTTCACGGGTAACGTGGCGCGTGTGCCGCGACTTCTTGCCAGCTTTGTCCGAAGTTCATCGATAGTGGCACGCGCCTCGTGCAATTCGGATCGGACCACCAACAGTTCGGCACCTCTGACTTGATACTCCGCTTTCGCCTCGTCAATTGTTTTTGCGGCAACGGCTCTCGCATCAATCGAGGCCTCCAGCTTCGCCACAGCTACCGCGGCCGCCTGTTCGGCCGTGACCCGTGCCGAGCTCTCGGCCTCGACTTGCCGCCTTAGGTTATCGATCTCCTTTTCCAAGCGCGGCATCATCTCCAAACGCAGAAGCGCCTTAGCCAATTCAGTTCGGGCACTTTCCGCAGTTTGACGCTCGGTCGTAGATTCTTCCAGCGCGGCGTAGCGCTCGGCCAGCACCTGTTCCAGGCGACCAGTGATCTCGGCCTTTTCCCCATAGACCGTTTCGAGCGTGCCGGTCAGATTCTCAATTACCAGCGCCTGTCTATCGGACTCGATGATGAGATCGGCGTTTGCTTGATTGACGATTTCAAGTTCCGCCCTGAGTTGGCCTTTGGCAGAGTCGACCTCGGACGAGACAAATTCCAGCAAACCTCGTTGGAGCGTCGGCGGAAGAGAGACTGGCGCCTCCGGCTCCTTCACCTGCGCATCTCTCCACGCCTGGAAGAACTTGAGAACTGTCGCCATGGAACCAGCGCCCAGCCGCTCGCGAATGGCTCGCACCGTTAGCTGAGCGCCAGCGTCTCGAATTGCCTCGGCAGCGCGACTTACCTGATCTTGCGTAATATTTGCCTCTCTAGCCATAATGCGCTCCGTTACGTTATACAGCACTTTTCATTTTTGAGGAGCCGAAAACGGTGGCTTTCCGGTAAGCGTCCGACCCTGACCGTATAGACATCTAATGAAGGCGACGCCACGCTTTCTGGACCGCACCCAGAAAGTTGGAAAACTGATGGCTATGCTGTAGCGAAGCAAACTCGATAATCGACGGGACTGAGCCCCTTGAGCTTCAGCTTGATTCGCTCGTGGCTGTAGTGAAAATGTATTCCTTCAGGCCTTTCTCGAGATCGTCGAGATCACCAAAGATTCGTTTTTTTCTGTTCAAACCGCTTTGCGGCGTTTCCAACGTTTATCCGCATCTGCTGGCACTGCAACCGCCAGCCGTGGGGCGCTCTCGCAACTGCTTGCGCAATTTAATCGTTTCCCAGCGCACGAATCGCGATACGGGTTTCGACGCCCACCGCTCCTTGCGATTCAAGCCACGGCTCCAAAGAAGATAGCTTGCCATCGCTGTCGTACGGCCGCGCTCTCAGGCACAGCGCCAAAGCCGCGAACGACTTCCTGAGCGGCCGTGGTCTTCGCCGTGGACCAAACGGTAACCGCCGTATAAGCCACCGTTGAAAGAGCAAGGACGACTGTCAAGCCGATCATCACCCATTGCTGCCGTCCCTTCAGTTTCCCGCTTTCTCCGGCCTGCTCGATGATTTTATCGAGCCGATAGAAAAGCCCGTTCATCGCCTCGTTTGTGCGGTGCTGCATGGTTCGCTGATAGAATATCAATTATCTTGGTAGACTTATTTCGTCCTCCAGAGCGGGGTTCGAAGCGAACACGAATCGGTTCGCGCTCGACAGTCACGCTTGACTGCGCCTCGGATGTCGACGAGATATGAGCCGGGAGAAACGCCTCTGACGGCGGCAAGCGCGGCGTGACCTGCGACCTGCGCATGCGCACATTCGCTTCGCGACTTTGCGACCACATCTGCGTTCAACCTGTGGCCTTGGGCGACCGCGGCGATGGACTCGCCGGATCCTTCACTGACGCGACAACCATTTCGCGATGTTGTTGCGTGTAGTTCTTCGACCCGCGTCGTCTGCCTGATGCTGTCCCTTCCATGTTACAATTCCAACCAATTCTGCGGGAATCAGAATGCCAAAGCCACCCAGTCTATGCATAGACGGCCTTGGCGGCTTGGCGACACGCTTACTTCGCCTCCTTGGAAGCCGACCTCCACTACATTGCGAAGAGCGGGAATGTTACTGGCAGGTGCCGCACGGCGGTTGGCCGCCGAGTGTCCGCAAAGGCCGACAAGCCGGAGGTTCGGCGCGCAGTCCGGTACACTCAGGTCTTCTAGCGAGTTCCCGAGAACAAATAAGCTACCGCCCCTTGCGAGGAAAAAGTGACACAACTACGACCCCTCGTCGCGCCGGATGGACTGCGCGGCTTCGCTCATCTCGTTGAGCGGCTTAAGCTCCCTAAGCAGCGTTCGGCCTCAGCATTGCCGCAGAGAAAAGAGCCGGCACGACCGGACTTCGGCGCTAATGCCGTACGCGGCGCGCGGTCGATCGCCACTTCCGAGGTATCCGATTTCAGCGGTCGATCGAAGCCGCCCCATGGCTGACGCGCAAGATGTTTGCCCTCCGGCGTGACCTGATGTGGAAGAGATCGTCGAACGTCGGCCGTCGCTTCGTCCGCTGACCTGCCGCCACCGAATTTTCGTTGCTGGTGGCCACGCTCACCCGCTGCTTGGCGGTGCGCGGCAAGCAGCCTATGCGTGCATGCCGACTCTTAATGCGGGAGGCGGAGATAGATTCACTTCACTCAAAGGGCCTCGTCGAGGTCCATGCCGAGCAGGCGGATTCGCTCATCCCGCAGACCCTGCAGGAACCTATGCTGAAGCCTAAAGGCAGTGGCCGCTCGCCAGACAGCGCCCAGTAGGCGGGCATTTCGGCGCATGAAGTCCAGTCGCTCCTCCGACGTAGCGTATGCGTCTCCGCCGATTTGCGTGTAGGATGTCAGGCGTTGAAGATAAAAACGGGCATTACCGGCTACATTTGGGTTTGACGACGCTTCATTGAAGAAGTGCAGGGCTGGCCGTTCTCGCAATTCGGCGATGCCCACAAGACCATGCTCAGAATAGAACGCGGCGATCGCATGCATCAATACATGGTGGTTCAAGCTGTTCGCGCAACCGTGCTACCACCGTAGCGACTGGCCACTTGCCCCTCCGTCAGCTCGTCGCCCAGCCGACCCGCACAAAGCCTCTCGAATGCACGAAGAGGCGAGTTCACCCGACTCGCGAGATCAACGATGACGTCGGCTTTCCGCTCCCGTAGTTCCTTCTCACCGTCATTCGCGTCGAAGTGCGCATGAACCTGTCGGCGCTGAATGAACTGTTCCAGCGCATCGAGGAGCGCATCTACTCCCAATTGCAGATCATCTTCGTCTGCCGCGCGACGACAAGTCTGTTCAAAAAGCGTGATCACCAGTTGGAGATCACGAAGCACACGTCCTCGCTCCTCGCTCTCCGGCGTCTCGGCGGCCACATCGAGGAATAACGTGTAGCGCAAGATCCAGAAATCGTTGGCAGACCATGCCGGCTTTACGACAGCGATTCAGCATCAGCCGTTTGGTCAACATCGCGGCTCAGTTTTGGCACAGTTCGGGCAGATGTTGTTGCTGCTGGCAACCACGCCCGGTGCGACGGAATTGGCCGTCACGCCGAGTGTGCAGATGCAGTATCTTCTCTGGTCGTATCAGGAGGAATATGCCAGTCAATAGTCCGTGTCTGAAATTCGTAGCCTCACTGGGCATAGCGGATGGCCGGAGCTTTTGACGAATGCGCGCCGCGAGTTCGCTAGAGCATGCGAGTATGTCTCGTCCGCACTCGATGGGACGTGGCAACTGCCGTCGCGTCTTGTGGAGTCGGAGTCCGTTGAGGAGTCCATCGCGGTGGTCGCCGGTATGAACGGCTCGCGTCACGATGACGATACGTTTTACTCGCAGATGGCGGCGCTCTCCGCTTCGTTGTCTGCGCAAGACGCGGAGGGCAAGGGCCTCGGCAACGACGGGGTGGTGCTAACGATCGACGATGCTGGCCCCGCGCTCACGCAGATGGTCAATGAGCTTCTACTCGCGTGTTATGGCATGCGTTTCACCGTTGAGATCCGCACGCAACGCGCGCTGGCGGATTCAACCGGTCGTCGCAACACCGGATTGTTGAACAGATTTTAGGTACTCGTCCAGGGCTTGTCTTCCAATCAAGCGTTTTCCGGGGCCTGGAATTCAGTGCATGGGCAACGGCCTGGATCTCTTGAGCGCTCCACCGGGACAGGTCTGTACCTTTTAGACAGTATTGTCGTAGAAGGCCATTGGTGTTTTTCATTCGTGCCACGCTGCCATGGACTTTGCGGGTCGGCGAAGAATACCTTCGCGCCGGACTCAACAGTGAAGCGGGCATGATCGGATAGCTCCTTGCCACGACCCCAAGTCAATGATCGCCACAACTCAGCAGGCAATCGTGAACCGGCTTGATCTTTCCACCAGCGTTCCGATGGCGG
>LELG01000201.1 GCA_001045575.1 Candidatus Burkholderia pumila | reverse complement strand
TGTCCTCCGGTCGGCGGGAAATGACTGTATTGTTGTGCGCTGTACCGCCTATTCCGTTCGCACACGGGATCAACGATCCCTTCACATGGCCACGGCGCGTTCATTTCAATTCACCCCTTGGCCTCCTTCTTCTTCGAAGGAGACAAAAATAAACGTCCTGCAGCATCGTTCGTGGTCGCTCAGCAGTTCAGCCGGGGAGCGTCAGGTGGGGAAATTTGAAGTGCCCATACCCGGAGGAGTTTGGGTGCCCGCCGGGGGGTGCCCATTGGCTCATCAGCCAACCACCAGCGAAGCAGTTTGCCAGTCTCGTCGTGGGCTTCCAGCCGCCCACCCTCAAACACCCAGATAGCACAGTCATCGTGTTCACCTCGTTTCCGGGAAAAGTCCCAAAGTAAACGGTACTGTCACGACAAGGTGCAGGGTGACATTTCCAGCTTCCAGCTCTATTCTTGAAACGGTGGCCATTGCCGCGCGGCATGAACAACGTTCAGTACGCGTATCACGTCGCCGTCCACGTCATAGACCAGCACATAGTTTCGATGAGCGACCAGCTCGCGCGTGCCAGTCACACGCCCGAGTCGACCGCGGTTCGGATTGTTGACCAGCAGCGCGGCCTTCTCGGAAAACAGTTCATCGAGAGCCAACGCGACGGTCGGGTTGTCGGCCTCAATGCAGTCGTAAATGTCGTCGCGGTCCTGTATTGCCTCTGGCGTTCAGAACAGCTCCATCAGTTCGACCCTTCAAGCCGGCGACGTGTTGCAGCTCGACGCGCGGCGAACCGGACTTCGACTTCGGCGGCCGGCACCAGGTTGCCGGCGTCGGCCGAGGCCTTCGACCGCTGCACCTTGCCGCGCAGCCATGCGCCGTACTCAGCCGCTTCTTGTTGTTGTTTCACGTAGTCCCGCATGAAGTCGCGTAGCAGTTGCGCGCCGGTGCGATCATGGGCTTTCGCGGCCGAGGATTGGCTAGGCCAACATAGGTCGGACTTTGGTTATATGGGCCGCCCTTGGTTATATTGGGCCAATTTGGTACCCAATTTAGCCGAATTATGACCCATTCTCATTCTATTCGCGTCGCGCGCATCTTCTACATGCGCGTCAGCACCGAGCAGCAGGACATTGAGCGCCAGGAAGAAATCGCCAAGGCCGCGCCAAGGCGGTCGGCTATTACGTCGCCCCGACGTCTACCGCGAGAAGGCATCCGGTGCGCGAGGATCGCCCCGAGCTGTTGCGCATGATCGCGGACCTGCAACCCGGCGGAGTCGTGATTGCTGAGAAGATCGACTGCATCAGCCGCTGGCCGAGGCCGAGCGCCTGGTTGCCTCGATCCGCGACAAGAGCGCACGCCTGGCCGTGCCCGGCGTGGTCGATCTTTCCGAGCTGGCTGGAGAGGCCAAGGGCGTCGCCAAGATCGTGCTCAAATCGGTGCAGGAGATGCTTTTGAAGCTCGCGTTGCAGATAGTGCGCGGGACTACGAGGACCGCCGCGAACGCACGCGGCAGGGCATCGAGCTTGCACGGCAGGCCGGCAAGTACAAAGACAAAGGAAGGCCACACGCTCAAGACCGCGCGACCCATGCGCGGATCGTCGCGCTGCGCTGAGCCGGCCAGCATCACCAAGACGGCCGATCTGGCCGCGTGCAGCGTTAGCCAGGTAAAGCGCGTGTGGGCGATGCGCGAAGCCGATGCCGAATAAAACCGCCGGCGTGCATCGCTGCGGCCGGCTTAAAAGACTCTGGCAATTTTCCGAGGATTATCACACGCGCCAGAGCTAAATTCGGCGCTGATCGTTGAAATCCACGACTCAAGGGGAACTGTGCGCAGCGTGGTCAGCTTGGCCGACTTGATCGCTTCGAAAAAACCGCCACTCTTAAAGCGCGCAGTCTCGCCGGGGTCAAGGTGGTCGAATATCACGGTTGCCCCACCCTGGCTCACGTGGCTGTCTGCCGCATAATCCTTGAATGCCGCCGAGACATAAACGGTGCAATTCGTGTTGTTGGTGATTTGCCCGACAACGGAGTTGTTCTCGCCCACTTGATAGGTGATACCGATGTTCCGGGCGTATTGCCCGTCGTAGTTCGCTTCGGCGCGCGCCGTCAGGCTGTAGTCGCGGCGATTACGAGCAATCCGCATACGAGCTTGGAACGGTTGAGTGTTTGCCTCATGAGTAATTCCTTTCGTGAAGAAAAGAGAGCCAGCGTGACTCATCGGTATGCGAATGAGCCACAGGGCCGTCAGACGAACCGGGTAGTAGGCATAAAACGCCCACTTCCAGCGCGGACAGCTCACGTCGATGCGCGAGGCGGCCGCAATTGCCGGCAGAGCATCGAGCGCCCAAAAGTTGCGATTGGTGACGGCCAAGCGTTGTGCAGGCCAGCACAGCGACAACCAGCGCCGTCGCCGTGGGCCGCTTCGCGTAGAACCAAACGGCAACGCCCGTCAGGATCGCCGGCCACCAAAATTCAACGGAACTACCGCCCAGCAGCGCGATCACGCAAGCCGCAACGATGTTGGCCTTGCCGCCGGCGCTCGAGAAAAAAACAGCGTGACCGTCAGTACTAGCAGCATGAACAGGATATTGAGCGGCCACCACCCGGCAAGCAGCCCGCCCAATACGATGAATGCTGGCGTCGCGAGCGCGCCGACACCTCCACTCTGGCACATCGATGCCGTTATAGGTGGGGGTGTCCATCCCATTGCTTACCTTTTACCCGGCGCGGACAAGATCCAGCGAGAGGGAATCATCAGTGCTTGCACGGTGGAGCCTAGTAAAAGGCCCAACACCATAGCTTGCCAGATCGTCTTGCCGTAGGCGATCGCGTAGCCTTAGCGCGGCGCTCCACGACGCTGCGGGCGGGGCGTTCGATGTACCCCATCAAAATCGGATTGCCGATGGCGTGATGACTGGCCGCGACGAACGCGCGATTATATTAATGAAACCACTTTACGTGGAACAGGCCACACAAAGATCGCGAACAGGATGGCGGGCCGATGAACTGGCGGCGGGTTCCGCCGGCGAGAGGGGCATGGCGGACACGGTGCGAAAGCGATTGGTTTTACGATAGCCTATCTGCCATTTCCCCATGCAAAAAGGCCGACACTGACGGTGCGGGCTCGACTGGCTGAGAGCCCCAAATCGTTTCGTGTATGCTGCCGATCCAGTTAGTTAGGCTTGGCAAGCGACCCCATGCAAGCAAAAGGCAACGCTAATTCGCAATGGCAAATCCCACCGAGTTGGGGGACATGGCCTAAGCCGCTCTTTTTGCTGTGCATCGTAATATTCGCCTTGTCGGCGTCAGCTTCTGGGCGAGTAGCCGCGGCAATCCCTTATTGAGTTATCTCATCGTTTCCAATGGGATCGGCCTTAGCGTGACGGTACTGACGCGGCTCTTGAGTCGAGTGCTGGGCGGGCGCCTGTCGGTGCTGAGGGTGCTGATCGTTGCGCCGCTCAGCGTTGTGATCGGCGTCGAACTCGGCGCGTGGACGTTTGGCGGTATTCCCAGTTTGATCGAACGCACGAGCGTGCATACATGGCTAGGCTACGCTTCGTCATTCTTCGTGGTCTGCGCCATTAGCGTGGCCGTGACGCTCGTCATCTAATCCGTTACTGAGGAGCGGCTGCTGCGCTGTATCGCGAAACTTCAGCGCGACGAATGGACGCCGGCCGATGCCGAAGTGCTCGAATCGCTCAGCGTTCAGAAGGACAAGGAGCCGATACGTTGGCTGACGGTGGGGCTTAAAGACGAGACACGCCTCGTTTCGATCGATGAAGTCCTGTATATCCAGGCGACGCGGATAAGTACACCGAAATCGTTACCGCGGACCAACGGCACCTTATCCGTACGCCGCTGAAAGAGCTGCTGCCGCGGCTCAGCCCGAGCCACTTGGGCAGGTGCATCGCAGCGTGATCGTGGCGTATTCGGCGATCGAGCGCGTGGAGCACGACATGCTGGGCAGACAACGGATTCACCTGCGCCGCAGTAGTGACGTCCTGCCCGTTAGCCGAGCGTATGGCAGATTTTTCAAGCAGATGTAGGCGAAATATGCCGTTCGTCGGCGCATGCTGCGTTTCGCGGCGTCCGATTCTCGGTTCGTCGCAAGCGCCGCAAAGCCCGCCTGCTTGCGCTTAAATTCTTGCCCAATCGGACCGATGACCTTCCGTCGGTCTTCAAATCGAATAGAGGCAAGCAATGCGGCACGTTCCCGCTTATGTCTACGTCTTGCTTTGTGTGCTGATCTACGTTGGTATCAAACGCTGCTACCCGCGCGTGACGCAACACGAGCGCACGATTGTATTTCCGATCCTGCTGGTCGTGCTAGGCGCGTTGAGCCTGAAAGAATTGTTCCCGCTAGCAGGTGCGCAGGACTACGCATGGGCAGCGGCCACGCTCGCCGGCGGTGCTTTGGTCAGTTGGGTTCACGCCAGCCGCTGGCACTGGCGTTTGCAGTTCGAGACGCGAGACGACGTAACGCTCGTCCACATGCCCGGCGATCCTAGCTTACTGGCCACGCTGCTCGCGACGTTCGTCGGGAGTTCATCATGCACTTCGCGGTTCAATCGAACTCCCACTTTATTTTACAATTGTACTACGACTATTAGAACATGAGAAGAAAACAAGTGAAATCCATCCGGGGGTGCGTGTGCATCGCGCTATCGGCACCGCTTTATTCGAAGCGGCGCAGCGATACACCGTGGGGAGATCGCATGGGTGACCTATGGACTGATTCCGCGCACGAAAAAGGGCCCCGCGCTGGCCGGCTACGGGGTTGTCACGATGGCCAGCGCACTCAAGAAGACCGTGACTGACTTGCCTGCTGAGTTGTGGCGATCATTGACCTGGGATCGTGGCAAGGAGCTGTCCGATCATGCCCGTTTCACTGTTGAGTCCGGCGTGAAGGTATTCTTCGCCGACCACGCAAAGCCCATGGCAGCGTGGTACGAATGAAAAACACCAATAGCCTTCTACGACAATACTGTCCAAAAGGTACAGACCTGTCCCGGTGGAGCGCTCGGGAAATCCAAGCCGTTGCTAATACGTTGAACTCAAGGCCGCGGAAAACTCTTGGATGGAAGACGCCTGCGGAAGCCCTGGACGAATACCTAAAATCTGTTCAACAATCCAGTGTTGCGACGACCGGTTGAATCCGCCCTTGGCGATTGTGACCTTGCGCCCGTGGCAACTAGATGCTGACGCACAGGAGCATTGCTCCCGGTACCACGTGAACGGCTTTCGCATCGCGGTACGAAAACACCGACGAAATTACCACCGATAGCACGAAGGTCGTGCAGGTTAACCTCGTCGTCACATCCAGCGTGCGTGGAAGGTACGCGACCGCGGTGGCAAGCGGTAAACCTGCCCCGAACACGTCGAGGGAAATCGTATTCATCCTTGATCCGGTGGTAATTTGCCCATGAGCGCAACCGCAAGGCCAGTCTGACGCAACATGACGTCATCATTCATGTAGCCTGCGACTGGTCAGCAAAGGCGTGCACGAGGCGCCGCCGGGGGAGTAACATCCACCCGCGAAACTTCCCGCAATGCGCAAACTTGGACGACTCGCCTGCTACTCAATACTCAGAAACTGGTGTCTCAGCTACATGGCTTTCGCTTGCGAGCATTGCATGAATTGCCGGATGTCCTTGAGGGTTGGCCTGACCCGATCGTCTGCGATGGCATTCGTCAGCTGGGCCAGCTCTGCGTTTGACAATACCGTTCAGACGTCGCTTGCTACATGTTTACCCGTTGAACACGGACACGGAGCGCCGATCCGCGCGTAAGAAGTACGATTAGTTGTGGACCCACAAAACGAAAAGCCGCGTACGTGAGCTAACAACTAGGTTATGCAATAGGTTATGCATTAACAATCGATTTATTATCTTCCTCTACACCACGCCACCTAGCCCTGCTATCGTCGCAGTGGCCGTCAAAGAACGAGATTTTCGCATGCCAAAAATGGCGCTTATCATTGTGATTTACGGGAGCTTTCATCGCCTGAAATTATTGGCTTATACTTAATCGCGTCCTGCGCCATTTGTTATGGACATAGATAGGTGAAAGCACAATGCGAGACGTCGCGAAACGCAACCTGCAACAATTCCACGCCGATCGGCCTATTCATCGACGTTAATACTTCGGCCATCAATTCATATTCGCGACGATGACGCTGCTTGATAAGGCCGGTATATGCAGCACATCACCTAGTATAATGAATTATAAATTAGTTTAATTACCAATCTTTGCTGCTTGAGAGGGAGAAGGGAAGAGTTGATTGAAGAGGCACTCGGATTCGCGCAGCCCCTCCTCGGTGAGCACAACGGACTTCGCGTTGTTCACGGGGTTGCCAATCATGCCTGGTTCGTATAGCCGGTTTAGCACATCCCAATCGAAGCTTTTCCATGCGTGGTTTTGACCATGAAGCCTCAGGCGAAGACGTGCGAGAACTGCCTCGTCAACTGCAGCAGTGTCGATGCCCATGGCAGTCATTTCAATACCG
>LELG01000200.1 GCA_001045575.1 Candidatus Burkholderia pumila | reverse complement strand
TTCCTCGTGAAGCTGTGCCCAGACCGCGGTTTGCTGGACTTCCAGACTACGCGCCGAAAGCTGCGCCGCGAATACCTCAACGTCATGATGAACAGGCGCGGCCGGCGATAGCGGCCCGTCTTCGGATCGCGAGTCGACGCGCCTTCGCCGTAATCCACTTGGGCTTATTCACCGACGGTGAACTCGGGACGGTCGAACTGTTCCGGATCAACGTGCCGCAGCGCCCGGACGAAACGTTTGACGCTCTCGTAGCTGGCTGTAAAGCCATGCTGATCAACGAGGTCCTGGTAGATCGCCTGGGAGTTGCGCTTTAAACGCACCTGCTGTTCGATCCATTCCCGATGGGGCTCACTGGCCGAACGGGCGAGTTTGTTAAGGCTTTCAACATCGGTAATAAGAACGATCTTGCAGGTGCGCGGGCGATCTGGATGGCAGCACAGATGCCCAGCAAGCACCTGTTGCCGTCAAAACCAAGGGACGGCAAGCGGTCCTCGCCATGCATCGCATGCGCCAGCAGCTGGTGAAATTCCGTACCATACAGATATATAGAGTCTCCATATGACTGGCTCCGTCAATTGAATAAGACGGAAAACGGGGAATGCAAAGCATCAAGACGGGTTTGGGACGGGTTTCTGGCAGCGGCGACGCTCAGCGCGGCGAGTTTGTCGCGGTAGCGCCGGCGTATGCCGACACGATGTTTCTGAACATGTTCTACGATCTCACGCGCGGACTGTATCAGGACTTTAATCAGGCGTTTGCGAAGAAGTGGAAGGTCGAAACCGGCAAAACCGTCACACCTTCAAGCAGTCGCATGGCGGCTCGGGCGGTCAGGCTCGCGCGGTGCCTGGGCGGTCTGCAGGCGGACGTCGTGACGCTCGCGCTGGCCTACGACATTGATGCGCTCGCCTCGAAAGGGCTCGTCAACGCGGACTGGCAGAAGCGTTTGCCGGACAACGCGTCGCCGTACACATCGACCATTGTGTTTCTGGTGCGCAAGGGAAATCCGAAGCACACCAAGGATTGGGACGATCTGACGAAGCCGGGCGTGTCAATCGTCACGTCGAATCCGAAGACGTCGAGCGGCGCTCGCTGGAATTACCTCGCTGCGTGGGCGTATGCGCAGCACAAGCCAGGCGGCAAGGAGCAAACGGCGAAAGAGCTCGTGAGCAAGCTCTACAAGAACGCAGGCGTGCTCGATTCCGGCGCGCGCGGCGCGATGACGAGCTTCGTGCAGCGCGGTCAGGGCGATGTGCTGATCGCCTGGGAAAACGAGGCGTTCCTGTCGCTGAAGGAATTCGGTCCGGACAAGTTCGAAATCGTCGCGCCGTCGGTGAGCATTCTGGCCGAGCCGCCTGTCGCCGTAATGGAGAAGGTCGTCGCAAACATGGCCCGCGCAAGCTGGCCGAGGCCTATCTCAAGTATTTGTACAGCGACCAAGGGCAGGAGCAGGAGATCGCGGCGCGCAATTTCTATCGTCCGCATTCGAACAAGGTGCCGGCCGAACTCACGAAGCAGTTCCCGAAGCTGAAGCTCTATACCGTCGATGACATCTTCGGCGGCTGGACCAAAGCGCAGAAAACGCACTTCGCGGACGGCGGCGTATTCGATTCGATCTACCAGCCTCAGTAAGCTCAGTAAGCGATGGTCAGGGCGGCGGACGCGGCGCATCAATGACGCCACGCGCCGCAAGCGCCTCCCCGGCGCATCGAAATGGAAAAACAAAGATGACGACGGCCCTCACATTCAGGAAGCCGGGATCGTCAATGCCATCGTCGACCTGCCGTTCGCGCTGCCGACTTCCGTTGCCGGTATTTCGCTCGCGGCCGGTGTATGCGGGCAATGGATGGATCGGCCAATATCTCGCGCCGCTCGGGTATCAAGATCGCGTTTACGCCGCTGGGTGTGCTGGTAGCGCTGACGTTCATCGGGCTGCCGTTCGTCGTGCGGACGGTGCAGCCGGTGCTCGAAGCTTCGAGCGCGAGTAGGAAGAGGCTGCTGCGTGCCTTGGCGCGACGCGCTGGCACACGTTTCGCCGCGTTGTGTTGCCTGCGTTGTTTTCCGCGTTGGCGTTTGCACGGGCGCTTGGCGAATACGGCTCGGTGATTTTCATCGCCGGCAATGTGCCGATGAAATCCGATATCACGTCGCTGCTCACCATCACCAAGCTTGAACAGTACGACTATGCAGGCGCGACCTCGCTCTCTGTCGTGATGCTGTGCGTGTCTTTTCTGATGCTCTTGCTCATCAACACGCTGCAATGGTTTCTGCAACGCCGCACGAGCAAGACGGGCGCGGCGCCAACCGTTGCGCCGTCGCTGTATTCGACGGACGCGGGCGGAGGTCAGGCATGAGCAAGGTACTTCCGCTGGATATGTCCGCGCGCCGCACCGCGCAGAAGCTGAATCCCGTCATCGAGCCGCGCGCGGTGCGCTGGCTGCTGACGGGCATCGCACTGCTGTTTCTCGTGGTGCCGCTGGTTGCGGTTTTCGTGCAGGCGTTTGCGAAAGGCATCGACTTTTACTTCGAGTCGCTGAAGGACCCGATGCGTGGTCTGCGATCAAGCTCACGCTCACGCTGATTACCGCCACGATCGCGGTGCCGCTGAACGTGGTGTTCGGGCTGGCGGCATCGTGGGCCATCGCCAAGTTCGAGTTCAAGGGCAAGGCGCTTTGACGACGCTGATCGATCTGTCTTTCTCCGTGTCGCCGGTCATTTCCGGCCTGATCTACGTTCTGATGTTCGGCGCGCAAGGCTGGTTCGGCCCGTGGCTCGCGGATCATGGCGTGCAGATCATTTCGCGGTGCCGGGCATCGTGCTGGTGACCACCTTCGTCACGTTCCCGTTCGTCGCGCGTGAGCTGATTCCGCTGATGCAGTCTCAAGGCACCGACGAGGAAGAAGCCGCGATGTGCTGGGCGCTCGGGCTGGCAGATTTTTCGGCGCGTGACGCTGCCGAATTTGCGCTGGGGTTTGCTCTACGGCGTGATTCTGTGCAACGCACGCGAGATGGGCGAGTTCGGCGCGGTGTCTGTCGTGTCGGGCCACATTCGCGGACAGACCGACACCATGCCGCTACATGTCGAAATTCTCTACAACGAATACAACTTCTCGGCCGCGTTCGCGGTGGCATCGCTGCTGGCGTTGCTCGCTCTCGTGACGCTCGGTCTCAAGCTGCTTGCTGAACGGCATATGTCGAAAGCGGCGACCGAAGCCCGTGCCATCGCATCGAATTAAAAGGCCAACACAATCATGAGCATCAATGTACGCAATCTGCAAAAGCGCTTGACGATTTCACCGCGCTCGACAATGTCACGCTCGACTTTCCCGCAGGCGAACTCGTCGCGCTGCTCGGGCCTTCGGGCTGCGGCAAGACCACACTTTTGCGCGTAATCGCAGGCCTCGAATTCGCCGATGCAGGGCAAGTCGTGCTGAATGGCGAAGACCGTCGCCGATGTGGGCGCGCGTAAGCGTCAGGTCGGCTTCGTGTTCCAGTATTACGCGCTGTTCCGCCATATGACGATGTTCGAAAACGTCGCGTTCGGGCTGCGCGTGAAGTCGCGCCGCGAGCGTCCTTCGGAAGCGGTGATCCGCGAGAAAGTGCATGAGCTGCTGAAGCTGGTGCAACTGGATTGGCTCGCGCAACGCTTTCCTTCCGAGTTGTCGAGCGGGCAGCGGCAGCGGATCGCGCTGGCGCGGGCTCTGGCCGTCGAACCGAAGGTGCTGCTGCTCGACGAACCCGTTCGGCGCGCTCGATGCCAAGGTCCGCAAAGAGTTGAGTAGCTGGCTGCGCTGCCTGCACGACGATCTGCATATCTCGACCTTGTTTGTCACGCATGATCAGGAAGAAGCGCTGGAAGTGGCGGATCGCATCGTCGTGGGCGGGCGTGTGATTACGCTGGGTGGATCGGTGCGTGTGGAACTCGAAGGGCATGCGTGCGGCGTGCTCGAAGCGGAACTGGACCGCGAGACGTGGCGCGATCTGAAGCTCAATGTCGGCAATGGCGCGACCGCCGTGCTGCGTGCGCTGCGGGTGTTCCCGGCACAACGGACATAAAAGAAAGAGAGGCAATCGTGAATTTCCAGCAGCTGCGCTTCGTGCGCGAGGCTGTGCGCCAGAACATGAATCTGACGGAAGTGGCCAACGTGCTTTATACATCGCAATCGGGCGTGTCCAAGCAGATCAAGGATCTCGAAGATGAACTCGACGTCGATATCTTCATTCGGCGCGGCAATCGTCTGACGGGGCTGACGGAGCCAGGAAAGCAGGTGCATCAATTGATCGAGCGCATGTTGCTCGATGCCGAAAATCTGCGCCGCGTCGTGCACCAATTTGCGGATCAGGACAACGGCCATCTGGTCAACGGCCATCTGGTCATGGCGACGACGCACACGCAGGCGCGTTATGGCGCTGCCGAAGGTGGCGCTACCGAAGTATTTCCGAAGGTGCATCTCGCGCTGCGTCAGGGCAGTCCGCAGCAGATCGCGCAGATGATCATCAACGGCGAAGCGGATATCGGCATCTCGACGGAAGCGCTCGACCGGTATCCGGATATCGTGACGTTTCCGTGCTACTCGCGATATCACACGGTCGTCGTGCCGAAGGGTCATCCGCTGGTCGGCGTGAAGGACTTACGCTGGAGCAGATCGCGGAGTATCCGATCGTCATCTACGATCAGGATTTCACGGGACGTTTGCATATCGATCAGGCGTTCGCTAGCGCGGGCGCGATTCCCGATATCGTACTGACCGCCATCGGTGCCGACGTCATCAAGACGTATGTCGAGCTTGGCATGAGTATCGGCGTCGTCGTGGCGATGGCGTATGACGCGAAACGCGACAGCGAGTTCGTGGCGCTGGATACGCATCATCTGTTCGAAGCGAGCACGACGCGGGTGGGTTTGCGAAAGGGCGGCTTTCCTGCGGGTGTATGCGTGTCGATTGATCGAAATTTTCGCGCCGCAGCTCAGCGAAGCGCAGATCGCGGCACAGTTGCGCGAAGCGGCCTGATCTTCAAAAAATGCACATGCCGGCTGATTTACAATCGCCAACATGAACACATCTTCTCTCCCTCGCATCGCCGTGATCGCTACAGGCGGCACGATCGCCGGACAGGCGAGCGACGCATCAAAGACCGCGGGCTATAAAGCGGGCGTCGTCGGCGTCGACAAGTTGCTCGATGCCGTGCCCGCGCTCGCTTCCGTCGCTGAAATTCACGCGGAGCAAATCGCAAGCATCGACAGCAAGGACATGAGTCTTGCGCTTTGGTCGACGCTTGCTGCACGCATCAACCCGTTATTGAAGCAGGACGATATCGATGGCGTCGTTGTCACGCATGGCACGGATACTCTCGAAGAGACCGCGTTTTTGCTACATCTCACGGTGAAGAGCGCAAAGCCCGTCGTGCTGACGGCGGCGATGCGTCCATCGACCGCTTTATTCGCCGATGGTCTGTTGAATCTTCTCAACGCGGTGACGGTTGCGGCTTCTCAGGACTCAATCAACAAAGGCGTGCTCGTCGCGTTCAGCAACCGCATCCACAGCGCGCGTGATGTGACCAAGACGAGCACGTATGCCGTCGATGCGTTTCAATCGCTTGAAATCGGCGTGCTGGGTTTCGTGCAGGACGGACGTGTCGAATTTCAGCGCAACGTGACCAGGCCGCATACGACATCGAGCGAATTCTCGATTCCCGATGCATGGCCAATGGTCGAAATCGTTGCGAGCTATGCGGGCGTGTCTTGCGTCGCGGTCGATGCGCTGGTTCAGGCGGGAGTGAAGGGCATTGTCGTTGCGGGAACGGGCAATGGTTCCATGCACTCAGGCATTACGCAAGCACTTGCAGATGCCGTGAAGCAAGGCGTCGCAGTGGTGCGTTCATCGCGTGTGGGATCGGGCCACGTCATGCGCAACGGCGCGGCATCGGACGATGCATTGGGCACGATCAGCGCGGGCGGTCTGAATCCGTACAAAGCGCGTGTGTTGTTGCTGCTTGCGCTTGCGGCCAAAACCGCGCAAAACCTGCAACACGTCTTCGACACGTACTGAAGAAATCCGACGCGGACACCCGACGACAAACCGTCTGACCGACCAAGGCTTGCCGGTGTATCGCCAGGTACCGCTTCTCGAACCCCACTTGCTGCCCTCAGCCCAGAGCGGCGTTTGTCCCGCGTGCCCATACGCGGGACGCCCATGGTTCAGGTTTCGACGTAACTCAAGCAGCAGCTTTGGTTTGCTGCGGCTCGTCGGCCACCTGAAAGTTTGACATGGTTTCGAGCGCACGCACGAGCGAGCGCTGAGTGATCCCACGCGCGGCCGCCGTTCGCCGCGCATACGCTGAACAACTGCTGTGTGCTCGCGGTGTAGGGCCGAGCTAATCCATTGAACCATATGAATTGTGCACCGAATGCGTCGAGTTGGATCGGAATACTTCCACTTCAGTGGGACAGCCTGCTTGTTGTATTGGCGGATATACGCATGAGCTTCTTGTCGAGATCTTTGATGCTGTTGAATATCCCGCGCGTGATGACGTC
>LELG01000020.1 GCA_001045575.1 Candidatus Burkholderia pumila | reverse complement strand
ATCGTAGTAACTAAGCCGGTCCTGCAATAGCTAGGACTTTGTTCGTAGGCTCGAGTCGTATGCGGGGAAACTCGCACGTACGGTTCCAAGGAGGGCCCTCTCCTCAAGGAGAGGTGGGCCTACCCTACCAAGTAATCTCTCGGTCTTCAATCTATGAGCTTCTTCTCGCTGCGCAAGTTCATCGCGGTCGCGGCGCTCGCCGTGTGCCAGCCGTTCGTTTCGCAAACCGCAGCGGCAGTGCTGACGGTCAATCTGCCCGACTTTACGACGCTGGTCGACAAGGTCGGGCCCTCGGTCGTGAACATCCGGACGACGTCGCGCGTCGGCTCGGGTGCGGAGCTGCGCGGCCTGCCGCCGGGCCTCGATGAAGGCGACATGTCCGAGTTCTTCCGCCGCTTCTTCGGCATTCCGATGCCGGGCCAGCTGCCGCGCGGCGGCGGCCGTCAGGGTGACCAGGGCAAGGGCGGCAGCCGCAACGCGCCGGACGACAACCAGGACAACTCCGAGCAGAGCAGCGGCGTCGGTTCGGGTTTTATCCTGTCGACCGACGGCTACGTGATGACCAACGCGCACGTCGTCGACGATGCCGACACCATCTACGTCACGCTCACCGATAAGCGCGAATTCAAGGCGCGGCTCGTTGGCGTAGACGAACGCACGGACGTGGCCGTGGTGAAGATCAGCGCATCGAACCTGCCGGCGATCACCATCGGCGATTCAAACAAGGTGCGCGTCGGCGAATGGGTGCTTGCGATTGGTTCGCCGTTCGGGCTCGACAACACGGTGACGGCGGGCATCGTCAGCGCGAAGGGGCGCGATACGGGCGATTACCTGCCATTCATCCAGACCGATGTGGCCGTGAATCCGGGCAACTCGGGCGGTCCGCTCATCAACATGGCAGGCGAGGTCATTGGCATCAATTCGCAGATCTATAGCCGCACGGGCGGCTTCATGGGCATTTCGTTCGCGATTCCCATCGACGAAGCCATGCGTATTGCGGATCAACTGAAGACGTTGGGCAAGGTGACGCGCGGGCGGATTGCGGTGGCTATCGGCGAAGTGACGAAGGATGTCGCGGATTCGCTCGGCCTGCCAAAGGCGCAGGGCGCGCTGGTGTCGAGCGTCGAGGCGGGCGGTCCGGCCGACAAGACGGGCATCCAGCCGGGCGACATTATCCAGAAATTCAACGGCCAGAACGTCGATATCGCAACCGACTTGCCGCGCATGGTCGGCGACACGAAGCCCGGCACGAAGACCACGATCACGATCTGGCGCAAAGGTCAGACGCGCGACCTGCCCATCACGATCACGGAAATGCAGCCGGACAAGGTCACAAAGGCTGATCAGCAGAAGAAAGCGCCGCAGTTGAAGGAACGCGCGAGCAATTCGCTCGGCCTCGCCGTCAGCGACATCCCTGCGGACCAGAAGAAGGCGCTCAAGCTGTCGGGCGGCGTTCAGGTCGACGCAGTCGAAGGTCCGGCGGCGCGTGCGGGCTTCCAGAAGGGCGACATCGTCATGCGCATCGGCGACACAGATATCACGAGCGCGAAACAGTTCCAGGAAGTCGCGCAGAATCTGGACGGCAGCAAGATGGTCGCGATTCTCGTGCGCCGCGGCGACAACACGCAATTCGTGCCGCTGCGTCCGCGCGTGCCTTCGGACAAGTAAGCTGTGACCGGCGCGTCCTTCATCGTACGGACGAGCCTGGTGCTCTGTGAGGATATGCGCGCGGCGCTGGAGCCGATGGCCGCGCAGCATGGCGTGGGCATCGAATGGATCGACATCGACAAAGATCCGGCGCTCGAAGCGCGTGACAACGAGCTCGTGCCGGTGCTGACGCTCGATGGCATCAAACTTTGCCGATACAAGCTCGACGCCGCCGCCGTACACGCGGCACTGAAAGCCAGTCAGTAAAAGCCGAAAACCGCCGTCCCCCTTTTCGGCTAAAATTACAGAAGTTTTTCCCCAATTTTCGAGGCGTGCTCCGTATGTCTGAGGGCGCGCCTTTTCGCTTCATTTGCACTGAATGCGGCACTGAATGGATCATATTCGTAATTTTTCGATCATTGCGCACATCGATCACGGCAAATCGACGCTCGCGGACCGCATCATTCAGTTATGCGGCGGCCTGTCGGACCGTGAGATGGAAGCGCAGGTGCTCGATTCGATGGACCTGGAGCGCGAGCGCGGGATCACCATCAAGGCGCAGACCGCGGCGCTGAACTACAAAGCGCGCGACGGCAAGGTGTACAATCTCAACCTCATCGACACGCCCGGACACGTCGACTTCTCCTACGAAGTCCGCCGCTCGCTGTCCGCGTGCGAAGGCGCGCTGCTGGTCGTCGATGCCTCGCAGGGCGTGGAAGCGCAGACGGTTGCGAACTGCTACACAGCCATCGAACTGGGCGTGGAAGTCGTGCCGGTGCTGAACAAGATCGACCTGCCGGCGGCGAACCCCGAGAACGCCATTGCGGAAATCGAAGACGTGATCGGCATCGACGCGACGGACGCCACGCATTGCAGTGCGAAGACGGGTCTGGGCGTCGCGGGGGTGCTCGAATCGCTGATTGCGAAAGTGCCGCCGCCGAAGGGCGATCCGGACGCGCCGGTACAGGCGCTGATCATCGACTCGTGGTTCGACAATTACGTCGGCGTCGTGATGCTCGTGCGTATCGTCAACGGCACGCTCAAGCCGAAGGACAAAATCAAGATGATGGCGACCGGCGCGATGTATCCGGTCGAGCATCTCGGCGTATTCGCGCCGAAATCCACCAATCTGTCGCAATTGTTGGCGGGACAGGTGGGTTTCGTGATCGCGGGCATCAAGGAACTGACCGCGGCCAAGGTGGGCGACACGGTCACCGTCGCAAGCCGTCTGGCCGAAGAACCGCTGCCGGGCTTCAAGGAAGTGAAGCCGCAGGTGTTCGCGGGTCTCTATCCGGTTGAAGCGAACCAGTACGACGCGCTGCGCGAATCGTTCGAAAAGCTCAAGCTGAACGATGCATCGCTGCAATTCGAGCCGGAAGTGTCGCAGGCGCTGGGCTTCGGTTTCCGCTGCGGCTTCCTCGGCTTGCTTCACATGGAAATCGTGCAGGAACGTCTCGAACGCGAGTTCGACATGGACCTCATCACGACCGCGCCGACCGTGATCTACGAAGTCGTCCAGCGCGACGGCACCACGATCATGGTCGAGAATCCGGCTAAGATGCCGGAGCCGCAGAAGATCGAGGAAGTGTGCGAGCCGATCGTCACCGTGAACCTTTACATGCCGCAGGAATATGTCGGCTCGGTCATCACGCTCTGCACGAACAAGCGCGGTTCGCAGACGAATATGCAGTATCACGGCCGTCAAGTGCAGTTGACCTACGAAATCCCGATGGCGGAAATCGTGCTTGACTTCTTCGACCGCCTGAAGTCGACGTCGCGCGGCTATGCGTCGATGGACTACGAGTTCAAGGAATATCGCGCGGCGGACGTCGTGAAGGTGGACATGCTCATCAACGGCGACAAGGTCGATGCGCTGTCGGTCATCGTGCACCGTTCGCAGAGCCAGCATCGCGGGCGCCAGGTGGCGTCGAAGATGCGCGAGCTGATCCCGCGCCAGATGTACGACGTGGCCATTCAGGCGACCATCGGTTCGAACATCATCGCGCGCGAGAACATCAAGGCGCTGCGTAAGAACGTGCTGGCCAAGTGCTATGGCGGCGATATCTCGCGCAAGAAGAAGCTGCTCGAAAAGCAGAAGGCCGGCAAGAAGCGCATGAAGCAGGTCGGTTCGGTCGAAATCCCGCAAGAAGCTTTCCTCGCGATTATGCGCGTGGACGAATGACGCACGCACAGCGCCAAGACAGATACCGATAACAACCGGAAGCGATTGATGAATTTCGCATTGGTTCTTTTTATTCTCGTCGTCGTGACGGGTATCGCGTGGGTGCTCGACAAACTCGTGTTTGCCAAGCAGCGCCGCCGCGCGGCAGACGAAGCCGTGGCCGAGTTCGACCGCCAGCAGTCGCGCGTGGAAGCCCGTTTCGCCAATGGAAACGCCGACCAGATCCGCGCCCGCCTGCGCGACGACAATCTGCGCCAGCCGTGGTGGCTCGAATACACGGCGAGCTTCTTTCCGGTGATTCTCGCGGTGTTCGTGGTGCGCTCGTTCATCGTCGAGCCGTTCAAAATTCCATCAGGCTCGATGGTGCCCACGCTACTCGTTGGCGACTTCATCCTCGTCAACAAGTACGACTACGGCCTGCGTATGCCGATCACCAACACGAAGATCACGCAGGGCCGTCCGCTCCAGCGTGGAGACGTGGTCGTGTTCCGCTATCCGAAGGATGAGTCGGTCGATTACATCAAGCGCGTGATCGGCCTGTCGGGCGACACCGTGGCCTACGAAGACAAGAAGCTGACGATTAACGGCAAGCCCGTGCCGGAAGTCGCTCAACCCGATTTCTTCGATGAAGAACGCGTCGGCTATTCGAAGCAGTTCACCGAAGACCTCGACGGCCGCAAGAACAACATCCTGAACAACCTGCAAGTGCCGCCATTCGTGATGGGTGCGGGCGACTTCCCGAATCGCGACAACTGCAATTACAACGCGCAAGGCGTAACGTGCAAAGTGCCGCCGGGCCATTACTTCATGATGGGCGACAACCGCGACAACAGCGCCGACAGCCGTTACTGGGGTTTCGTGCCGGATCAGAATATCGTCGGGCGTGCGTTCTTCATCTGGATGAACTTCAGCAATCTGAAGCGCATCGGTTCCTTCGAATAACAACACCGCGCGCTCGCTCAACGGCGAGTGCGCTTCTTTTTCGAAACGGCGTGAAGAAGAAGCGCGGCTAACACCGCTTCGGCACACGTTTTCCGGTTCTGGCATACGGAACGGTCCGCTTGCAAGCCCGCGTTATACTGTCTTCATGCCATCTTCTCCGTTGGAAAGCCGGCTGCGGTACGAATTTCGCAATGCGGAATTGCTGCTCCAGGCGATGACCCACCGCAGTCACAGCGCCACGCACAACGAACGGCTCGAATTTCTCGGCGATTCCGTTCTAAATTGCGTGGTGGCCGTGCTTTTGTTCCAACGATTCAGCAAATTCGACGAAGGCGATCTGTCGCGCGTACGCGCAAATCTGGTCAAACAGCAATCGCTGTACGAGATTGCGCAGGCGCTGAACGTGTCCGAAGGGTTGCGTCTCGGCGAAGGCGAATTGCGCAGCGGCGGTTTCCGTCGCCCGTCCATTCTTGCCGATACGCTCGAAGCCATTTTCGGCGCGATCTTCCTCGATGGCGGTTTCGACGCCGCGTTCACCGTCATCAAGCGTCTGTACACGCCGGTGATGGATCACATCGATCCGCGCACCATCGGCAAGGATGCCAAGACGCTGCTGCAAGAGTATCTGCAAGGTCACAAGATTGCGTTGCCGACTTACACCGTCTTCGCCACGCACGGCGCGGCACACAATCAGCAGTTCGAAGTCGAATGTTCGGTGCCCAAGCTCGACGTGAAGGTGTCCGGCTCCGGCGCAAGCCGCCGGGCGGCGGAACAGGCCGCGGCAAAGAAAGCGCTCGATGAAGTCATGGCCGCCGCGCCGACGCTCGCCGTGAAGCCGAAGCGCAAGATCTCGCGCGCCGCGAAGAGCGACTCCGATCCCCTCCCCGGCATGACCGGCGTGCAAGGCGCGCTCGATCTGCGCTCGCCCGACCGTCGCGAACGGGATCGTGAACGCGAGTGGCATCAGCAGGAACAGGCGGCCGCGCCGCTCGCGGTGATCCGCGCGACGCACGTCGAGTCATCGGCAGCGGCGTATACGGCGGCTGACAAGCCCGAGCGTCACACGCTGCACAAACCGGCGAAGAACGAAGACAAGCGCGCATCGACGGATGACGAATCGCCGAACGACGAAGCGAGCGCCACTCGCGTCGCCGATCATTGAAGCACCCATGAATACAGCAGCACACACATGACAAACGAAGCTCCCACTTCCACCGGTTTCCGTTGCGGCATGGTCGCCATCGTCGGCCGTCCGAACGTCGGCAAATCGACGCTGATGAACGCGCTAGTCGGCCAGAAGGTGAGCATCACGTCGCGTAAGGCGCAAACGACGCGGCACCGTATCACCGGCATCAATACGTTTGAAGACGCGCAGTATATTTTCGTCGATACACCCGGCTTCCAGACGCGCCACAGCGGCGCGCTCAATCGCTTGCTGAACCGCGCGGTGACGTCCACGCTGACGTTCGTCGATGCCATTCTGTTCGTAATCGAAGCCGACCGCTTCGGCCCGGACGATCAGAAAGTGCTCGACCTGATTCCGACCGGCACGCCGATGCTCCTGATCGTCAACAAGCTCGACCGAGTGGGCGAAAAGGACACGCTATTCCCGTTCATGCAGCAGATGTCGAGCTTGCTCGAGTTCCGCGAGATCGTGCCGCTGTCGGCGAAGAATCCTGACGATATCAAGCGCCTGATGAACGTCGTCAAGCCTTATCTGCCGGAAGGCGAGCCAATCTATGGCGAAGACGATCTCACCGACCGCAGCGCACGTTTCCTTGCGGCGGAAATCCTGCGCGAAAAAGTGTTCCGCTTGACGAGCGATGAACTGCCGTACACGAGCACCGTGCTCATCGACAAGTTCGAGACGGAAGGGCGTCTGCGCCGCGTGTTCACCACGATCCTTGTCGACCGCGACACGCACAAGGCGATGATCATCGGCCAGAAGGGTGCGAAGTTGAAGCAGATCAGCACAGAAGCGCGTCTCGACATGGAAAAGCTGTTCGACGGTCCGGTGTATCTGGAAGCCTTCGTCAAGGTGAAGAGCGGCTGGGCCGACAACGAAGCGGGCCTGCGCGCGTACGGCTACGAGTGATAGTGTGACGCACTGACTTTTCATGGCTCCCGGCGCTGACGAATCGCGAACCCTTTCGCCCGACGACGAGTTCGAGGACGAACGTGCGCCGGCCCGTGCAGTCACGAAACGGCGACGCACTGCACCGTCGGCCTCAGGCGAGAGCACGCCAAAACCACGCTCCGATTTCCGCATCGCCGAACAACCCGGCTTCGTGCTGCACAGCTATCCGTACCGCGAAACGAGTCTGATCATCGATGTGTTTTCGCGCGATCACGGGCGCATCGCATTGGTTGCAAAAGGTGCGAAGCGTCCGCATTCCGGATTGCGCGGCGTGTTGCAGACGTTCCAGCCGCTCGGGCTTTCGTGGTCCGGTAATGGCGAAGTCCGCACGCTGACCAACGCCGAATGGGTCGGCGGCATGCTGCCTTTAAAAGGCGATGCGCTTCTCAGCGGCTTCTACGTCAACGAACTTCTCGTCAAATTCTGCGCGCGCGAAGACGCGCATCCCGCAATGTTCAACCATTACATGCTGACGCTCTCGCGTCTCGCTCACGACGAACCCGCCGTGCAAGTGCTGCGCTCCTTCGAATGCGTATTGCTGCGCGAAACCGGTTACGCGATGAACCTCACGCACACCGTCACGCGCCAGCCGGTCGTGCCGGAAGATCGTTATGTATTCGATCCCGACCGCGGCGTGCGCGAAGCTAGCGATGAGTTTCCCGCGCAATGGCCGGTGATTGCCGGACAGACGCTCATCGACATGGAGCGCGACGATTACACGTTGCCGCAAACTTCGCTGCAAAGCAGAACGCTGATGCGCTTCCTGCTCAACTTCCACCTGGGCGGCGCGCCGCTCGCCACCCGTCAGATATTGATCGACCTGCAAAATCTATGAGCTTCTTTCTCTCTTCGGCCGCGAGCGTGATCGATCTCGGCGTGAACATCGACCACGTGGCCACGTTGCGCAATGCGCGCGGCACGACTTATCCCGATCCGATCCGCGCGGCGCTCGCCGCCGAGGACGCGGGCACGGACGTCATTACGCTGCATTTGCGCGAAGACCGTCGCCATATCGTCGATGCCGATGTGCGCACGCTCCGCCCGCTGCTGAAAACTCGCATGAATCTGGAATGCGCGGTGACGCGCGAAATGCTCGATATCGCGTGCGAGATCAAACCGCACGATGTTTGCCTCGTGCCGGAAAAGCGCGCGGAGTTGACGACCGAAGGCGGTCTCGATGTCGCCGGCCAGTTCGAAGCCGTCAAAGTTGCGTGCAAGCAACTCGCCGATGCAGGCGCACGCGTTTCGCTCTTCATCGATCCGGACGAAACGCAGATTCGCGCCGCACAGGAAGCAGGCGCGCCGGTCATCGAACTGCATACGGGCCGATACGCCGAAGCGCACGACGAAGCCGAGCAGAAGCGTGAATTCGAGCGTGTGGCGAAAAGCGTCGATTTCGGCAATTCGCTCGGGCTGAAGGTGAACGCGGGCCACGGCCTGCATTACACGAACGTCCAGCCGATCGCGGCGTTGCCGGGCATCGTCGAACTGAATATCGGGCATGCGATCGTCGCTCATTCCATCTTCGCGGGTTGGGACAACGCCGTGCGCGAGATGAAGGCAATCATGGTCGCCTCGCGGTTTGCAGCACGTAACGCTTAAGCACGAACATCATGACGATTTACGGCATCGGTACGGATCTCGTGCAAGTGAGCCGCGTCGCGGGCGTGATGGAGCGCACCAAAGGGCGCTTCGCGGAGAAAGTGCTCGGGCCGGACGAACTGCGCATCTATCACGCACGGAAAGCGCGCTCTGAAGTGCGCGTCCTCGCGTTCCTTGCCACGCGGTTCTCCGCGAAGGAAGCGTTTTCGAAAGCCATCGGCCTCGGCATGCGCTGGCCGATGATCTGGCGCGCCGTGCAGACGCTCAACGAACCGAGCGGCAAGCCGGTGTGCGTGGCATCGGGCGAACTGAAGGAATGGCTCGATGCGCGGAACATCACGGCCAAGGTCACGCTCACAGACGAGCGCGATTACGCAGTGTCCGTTGTGATCGCCGAAACGCCTGATTCCACCTCTCAGACCTGACGACAACTCAATTGAATCCGATGAAACGCACTCCCGGCCCGGTCATGTTCGACGTGGCCGGCACCACGTTGACCGATGCGGAATCGATCGCCTCACGCATCCGATGACCGGCGGCATCATCCTTTTCGCGCGGCATTTAGGACCGTGTGCAACTCGTTGCGTTGACTGACGCGATCCGCGCGGTGCGCGATGACATTCTCATCGCCGTGGATCACGAAGGCGGGCGGGTGCAGCGCTTCCGCACCGACGGCTTCACGGTGCTGTCCGCTCCGGCCAAGCTCGGCGCGCTGTGGAACAAGGACGTGCTGCTGGCGGCGACGAAAGTGGCGACGGCGTTCGGTTATTTGCTGGCGTCGGAGTTGGGCGCGTGCGGCGTCGACATGAGTTTTACGCCGGTGCTCGATCTGAACTACGGCCAGTCGCAAGTGATCGGCGACCGCGCATTGCATAGCGATCCGCGCGTTGTCACGATGCTCGCCAAGAGCCTGAATCACGGTCTCGCGCTCGCGGGCATGGGCAATTGCGGCAAGCATTTTCCGGGGCATGGGTTCGCATCGGTGGATTCGCATGTTGCGCTGCCGACGGATGACCGTTCGCTCGACGAAATTCTGGATAATGACGTGCGGGCCGTACGACTGGCTCGGCATGTCGCTGACATCCGTGATTCCGGCGCATGTGATCTACACGCAAGTGGACGACAAGCCCGCGGGCTTCTCACGCATCTGGCTGCAGGACATTCTGCGTAACAAGCTCGGCTTCGCAGGCGCAATTTTCAGCGATGATTTGTCGATGGAAGCGGCCCGCGCAAGCGGCACGCTCACCGAAGCCGCGACCGCTGCACTGACACTGCAGGATGCGACATGGTACTGATCTGCAATCAGCCGGAAGAGGCTGGCCGCGTGCTGGAGCAGTTGCGCTTTTCGCCGACGAAGGCATCGGAGCAGCGCATCAAGCAGATGCATCCGCGCGGCAAGCCGTTGCGCTGGAGCAAGCTGCAAGCGCAGCTTGAATATCAGGCAGCGAAGGCGTTGATCGAAGAGACGCTAAGCTAACAAAAAAGTAAGCGCTAATTTGAGCGCACGGGCAAGCGCATGAATGTCGCCTAGCGCTGCAAATCTGCTGGCGCGGGAAGTGCGACGTAGACCTCGGATTTTGCGTATGGTTTTCTTTGGTCAGGCGGCGTTGGTCGAAGCCTGAGACTGCATGAACCGAAATGGCAGTAGGTCGCTTATGTCGGCGCCTTGTGCCCGTTGAGGCAATTGGGTCAGTACGGTGAAGCAGGTACGTGTATGACTCGACGTTATACGCGCGGCATGTAAGCGCGAGACTGTAGATGACGGCGCTGGCTTTTGCTCCGGCAACCGTGTCGCTAAGGAGCCAAACTTTCCTGCTGGTGGCAAACGGACGGATGTCGCGTTCCACGATGTTATTGTCCACCGGGGGCTTGTCCGTCGCTGACGTAACGGCTGAGATACTCCCCCTGGTTAAGCGTGTAGCTGATGGCATTGCCCAGCGCGCTTTCGGGCGGCACTTGCGTTGCGGTGCTTGCGGTCGCCACGGCGAAACGGACTGGAACCGTACCAAGCGGATTCAAGGGCATATCGACATTCCGCTGTCCGCGCATGGCTTGTTGCAGGCGGAACAGCTTACGGCGCGGCTCGGCAAGGAAAAGATTGATGCCGTTTATTCGAGCGACCTGCTGCGCGCGATGCAAACCGCACGTCCTTTCGCCGATGCACTCTGGCTTGACGTGCGGTCTGACGGAAGGCTTGCGCGAGTGCTTCTACGGCGCGTTTCAGGACACGACAGCGACGAAAAGGCAATGCGGCAAAGGTCATTGCGTGGGGCGATGTCTCGCATCTTTCGACCGATACAGACGACGACAACTCGCAAGCGCGCCTGATCAAGCGCCGTTCGCGTCCCACAGGTCCTTGATCGGCCCGGCGTCCGGCGCAGCGATGCCGAAGTGCCGATACGTCAGCATCGTCGCCACGCGTCCGCGCGACGTGCGCTGCAAGAAGCCTTGCTGGATCAGATAAGGTTCGAGCACGTCTTCGATCGTATCGCGTTCTTCGCCGATTGCCGCCGCCAGATTATCGACGCCGACCGGACCGCCATCGAACTTGTAAAGGATCGCTTCGAGCAGCTTGCGGTCCATCAGGTCGAAGCCGACGGGATCGACATCGAGCATTTTCAGCGCGGCGTCGGCGACGTCGGCGGTAATCATGCCGTTTGCCTTCACTTCGGCGTAGTCGCGCACGCGGCGCAGCAGCCGGTTGGCGATACGCGGCGTCCCGCGCGAGCGCTTCGCAATTTCTAGCGCGCCCTCGTTCACGATATCTGCCTTCAGCAGCGATGCCGACCGCGCCACGATGCGCGACAACTCACTCGCGTTATAAAACTCCAGCCGCGACACGATACCGAAGCGATCCCGCAGCGGATTCGTCAGCATGCCGGTCCGCGTAGTCGCGCCGACGAGTGTGAACGGCTGAAGATCGAGCTTCACGCTGCGCGCCGCCGGCCCTTCGCCAATCATGATGTCGATCTGATAGTCCTCCAGCGCCGGATACAGAATCTCCTCCACGACCGGCGACAGGCGATGAATCTCGTCGATAAACAGCACGTCATTGCGTTCGAGATTAGTGAGCAGCGCGGCAAGATCGCCAGCGCGCTCCAGAACCGGTCCCGACGTTTGCCGCAGATTCACGCCCATTTCCCGCGCGATAATATGCGCGAGGGTCGTCTTGCCGAGGCCCGGCGGCCCGAACAGCAGCACGTGATCGAGCGCCTCGGACCGGCGCTTGGCCGCTTCGATGAAGATTTCGAGCTGGCCGCGCGCCTTTTCCTGGCCGATGTATTCATCAAGCTTATGCGGACGTAGCGCCCGCTCGAACGCTTCTTCGTTCGACGAGACGGGCGTGGCCGAGATGACGCGTTCGGCGGCGAGTTTATCGGTTTCGATCATAAAGTGATTGTACAGGGCGGTTTTCAGCAGCGAATTAGCCAAATGGCCTAGTGGCGCATCCCTTCGAATGTTACGAGAATTGACGTGTTCTGAAAGTCTCAGCGATTCGAAAAGACACGATCACTCACCTTTTTAACGGTGCGCAGCATGCAAGTCGAAAGCTCGGCTACATGAGCGAGGCGATGTTTGGCTTTCCATTATTTGGCGGCGTGACTACCGTACTTGGCGTACTAGCCGGGTTTCTGGGAAGTATCAACGACAAAGCGATCGAAAGCGCAGGATTGCACCTGTGGCGAAACCGCGAATCAGCCGAGTTTTGGCTTTGCGTGATAGCGGTCGGTGTTTGCTTTTCAGGAACCGTCTGGCACAGGCGCGAAATGCGCGGAGAAGACGCTTCGAAATGCTTCGTGAAACCGACCGATTGAAGGCACTGGTGAACGCATTCATTGCCACCGGCGGGCTACCTGGCGGCTTTCGAAAGCGCGCTTACTGACCCGGGATTGGCGACCGTCTTTGCATTGGCGAGGCCCAGAACACCGAAGGACGAGCTTGAAAAAGCAATACGCATTGTGCTTGCGACGATCCTCGATCTGGCGCGGCGATTTCAGCATCATTAAACACCGGGTACACGTTACGGGGTCAATGTCATGCTCTTCAAGGTGATTCCCTCTGACCTCAGTCAGAGGGAATTGCAGAAATCGAAACCCGGATGAAATTCTTCGACCAAACAGGCGACTTGCGGCGCCTGAGAGGTAAATCACCCTATCTCAACATCCTCGGACGATACAGACAAAACTGATGGACAGTTGCGGCCTCTTGCTCTGCCTATTCCCTATACGGCAAGCGAGAAGTCCAAAGATCTGATCGGATCGTCGGTGCTACCGGGAGCGCCATGGACGTTTGTCACCGGCGATGTATCGGGCTTTCCGAATATCGATTTTGTAACGCAACAAGCGGAAGCCGGCGACTTCACCCCAAGCCTGCTTTCCTCGCTACGTGAGCATTTCAAACAGGCCAAGGAGCGAGGTAATAGCGGCGTGGTCTCTTTGCCGTTACCTGCGTAATCCCACATTTGGCATCTCCGGCACCGAAGGCAACGGTAGGCTCGGCGTCTTGAACATTCATCGGGACGCCGATGAATTCATAAGCGCGCGGGGCAACTCGAAATGTTTGCACCGCTGGCAGCGCCGTTTTGCTCGCTTTTGGCAAGGCTAATAGCGACCTAGGAGCGTGACTTTCCAATGCTAAACTCACCCAATAAGGAAGCTCCCTAATGCCTAAATTACTCTCCGCAAGCAAGCGGGCCGGCCCGAACGCCGAAAGAATTGTTGGAGGCCTTGGGCAGAGATGTGAAGGCCAAAGTTCAATCGAAGGATATCTGTGGGCGCCGGACCATGCAGATTCCGCTTGGCGGCATCGCAGTGCCGCTTATCAGGGGAACGGTAGTTCAAGGTGGATTTGTCCATTTGGACTCAACCCGTCTGCCGGTGCAAGTCGTCTGAGATCCCCTGCACTTACCCCTTCGACAACGACTTCAACGCCATCTTGATCCCTTCCGACACGCCCGTTCCCGCCGGCATATTCTTGATTGCGGCAAGCGCTTCTTTTTCCGAATAGCCCAGCGCAAGCAGCGCATTGAGGATATCGGAAGCATGATCGGACGCCGAAACAGCCGCCGCCGCAGAACCCAGATCCGCCCTAAGCTTGCCCTTCAATTCGAGCAGCAACCGCTCGGCCGTCTTCTTGCCGATGCCCGGCACACGCGTCAGCCGCGCCGCATCCTGCGTTGTCACCGTTTGCGAGAGCTCGTGCACGCTCATGCCGGAAAGCACGGCCAAAGCCATCCGCGCCCCGATACAGCTGATCTTCAGCAATTCACGGAACGTCGACCGCTCCTGCGCCGTAAGAAAGCCATAAAGCAAATGCGCATCCTCACGCACGATCAACTGCGTCAGCAGCACGACCTTCTCGCCCGCATTCGGCAGGTTGTAGAACGTGCTCATCGGCACGTCGATTTCGTAACCGACGCCGCCGCAATCGACGAGCAGATGCGGTGGATTTTTTTCCAGCAGAATGCCGGCGATGCGACCGATCATAGCAAGCTCTGAAATTTAACCGATGAGACGCCCGTGCCGTACGCGCAAGCCTTTCTTCGCCAGCAACGGCGCAATGCCGCCCAGCGCCGCGCGCCCCGTGCCGCCGTGCGCGTGACAAATGGCCATGCCGAGGGCATCGGCGGCGTCGGTGCCGGGCACGCCGGAGAGGCTCAGAAGACGCACGACCATCTGCTGCATCTGTTCCTTCGTCGCACGACCATAGCCGACGACGGCCTGCTTCAACTGCAACGCGGTGTATTCGGCGACCGGCACGCCGCTCGCAACGAGCCCGCAAATGGCCGCGCCGCGCGCTTGCCCGAGCAGCAGCGTCGATTGCGGATTGACGTTCACGAAGACCTTTTCGATTGCCGCCTGATCCGGATTGTGCTGCGCGATCAAAGTCGAGATGCCGCTGAAAATCGTGTTTAGACGCGAAGGCAAATCCGCGTCGGCGGTCTTGATGACGCCGCTCGTCACGTAACTCAGCGTATTCCCCTTCTTGTCGATGATGCCGAAGCCCGTCACGCGCAAGCCGGGGTCGATGCCTAAAATTCTCATGCGTTCGCGGATCGTGAAAAGAAAAAGCCTGTTTGCGCCGTCTGAGCGCAAACAGGCCAATCTTATTAAGCGAAGTCGTTCAAATCAATGACGGAAATGACGCGTGCCCGTCAGAACCATCGCAATATTGTGTTCGTCCGCGGCGGCGATCACTTCGTCGTCGCGCATGGAACCGCCCGGCTGGATCACGCAGGTCGCGCCTGCGTTGACGACGATATCGAGACCATCGCGGAACGGGAAGAACGCATCCGATGCCACCGCCGAACCGTTCAGCGTCAGGCCCGCGTTCTGCGCCTTGATGCTAGCGATGCGCGCCGAATCCACGCGGCTCATCTGGCCCGCGCCGACGCCCATCGTCATGTAGTTCGCGCAGAACACGATGGCGTTCGACTTCACGAACTTCGCCACGCGCCACGCGAACATCAGATCGTCCATTTCCTTCGGCGTCGGATGGCGCTTGGTCACGACGCGCAGTTCGTGCGGCTGCACATTCTTCGCATCGAGCGATTGCACGAGCAAACCGCCGCCCACACGCTTCAGATCAAACGCGTTGTGGCCTTCGCCTAGCACGATTTCGAGCAGACGCACGTTCTGCTTTGCGGCGAACACGGCGCGCGCCACCTCGCTGAACGCAGGCGCGATCAGCACTTCGACGAACTGCTTGGCCACAGCCTGCGCCGCCCCCTCATCCACTTCATGATTGAACGCGATGATGCCGCCGAACGCCGACGTCGGATCCGTCTGGAACGCCTTCGAATATGCTTCGAGCGGGTTCGCGCCGAGCGCCACGCCGCACGGATTCGCGTGCTTGATGATGACGCACGTGGGTGCATCGAACGTCTGCACGCATTCCCATGCCGCGTTCGAATCCGCGATGTTGTTGTACGACAGTTCATTGCCCTGCAACTGCACGTAGTTCGCCAGCGCGCCAGCGGGCACGTTCAGATCACGATAGAATGCGGCGCTTTGATGCGGGTTTTCGCCGTAACGCAGATCCTGAACCTTCTCGAACGCGACGTTGAACGTTGCCGGATAGGTGTTCTGGCTCGAATGCTGGAGATCTTCGGTGAGGCTCGTCAGATAGTTGGTAATCGCGCCGTCATACTGCGCCGTGTGCACGAAAACCTTGGTGGAGAGACGGAAGTTCGTCTTGTAGCTGACCGTGTTGCTGTTCGCGCGCATTTCATCGAGCACCGTCGCGTAATCCGCCGGATCGACGATGACCGTCACATCGCGGTGATTCTTCGCTGCTGAACGCAGCATGGTCGGCCCGCCGATGTCGATGTTCTCGATCGCATCTTCCAGCGAGCATTCCTGCTTCGACACCGTCTGCACGAACGGATACAGATTCACGACCAGCAGATCGATGGTGGGAATGTCGTGCTTTTCCAGCGCGGCCATGTGCTCGGGCAGGTCGCGGCGCGCGAGAATACCGCCGTGAACCTTCGGATGCAGCGTCTTCACCCGCCCGTCGAGCATTTCCGGGAAGCCGGTGTAGTCCGCGACTTCGGTGACGGAGAGGCCCGCGTCGGCGAGCAATTTGGCCGTGCCGCCGGTCGAGAGAATCCTGACGCCGAGCGCGGACAGCGACTTGGCGAAGTCGACGATGCCGGATTTGTCGGAAACGGAGATGAGCGCTTGCTTGATCATGATGAACACTGAAACCGAAAAGGGAAACCAGGCCGGACCGAGCGAAGCGCGCCGGTCCGATGAATTAAATCAATCCGTGCTGCTGGAGCTTCTTGCGTAGCGTATTGCGGTTGATGCCGAGATATTCGGCCGCGAGCGATTGGTTTCCGCCCGCCTGTTCGAGTACCACTTCGAGCATGGGCTTTTCCACACACGAAATCACCATGTCGTAGACGTCGTGCGGGTTCGATCCGTCCAGATCCTGAAAGTAGCTGTCGAGGCTCTGGCGGACGCATTGTTCGATGTTATGTCGGCTCATGCGGCAATTAGTCGGTCTGTCGTGTTGTTTTGCGTGTCACACGTTTCTTCGACGTCCGCTTGTTCAGCGGCGCCGCACTCGTCGTCGACATAGACGAGACGGTCTGACAACGCCTTTTGCGCGTCGAAGAACTCGTTGACAGCGAGCAATTGTTCTTTGGTCGTGTCCAGCGTATTCATCCGATGCTGGAAGGCGTTGGCGCCGGAAAGGCCGCGAGTGTACCAGCCGATATGCTTGCGCGCAGTCCGTACACTCATGAATTCCCCATAAAAGGCATAGTGATCTTCGAGGTGCTCGTTCATTACCTGCTGGATCTCAGCGATGCGCAACGACTCCATACGTTCGCCGTGTTGCAGAAAATATTCGATCTCGCGGAACAGCCACGGACGCCTCTGCGCCGCGCGTCCGATCATGATGGCGTCGGCTCCGGTGACGGCGAGCACATGGCGAGCCTTCTCGGCGGACGTCGTGATATCCCCGTTCGCCACAACCGGAATCCTGATCGATGACTTCACTGCCACGATGGTTTCGTACTCCGTGTCACCTTATATAGATCGGAGCGCGTGTGGCCATGCACGGTCAGCATGGAAATGCCCGCATCTTCCGCAATGCGAGCAATGGTGATCGCGTTCTTGTTCTCACGATTCCACCCCGTGCGAATCTTGAGCATGACCACCGGCACCGCATCCGGCCCGACGCCGACCGCCTGCACAACCGCTTCCACGATGCGCGCCACCAGCGGGTTTGTTCTGCAGCAGCGCTGACCCTGCCGCGACGTTGCACACCTTCTTGGCCGGACATCCCACATTGATGTCGATGATCTGCGCGCCATTCGCGACGTTGTGTCGCGCGGCCTCGGCCAGCATTTGAGGATCCGCGCCCGCGATCTGCACCGAAATCAGCTCGACCTCGCCCGCGTGGTTGGCGCGTCGCATGGTTCTTCTCGCTCTTCCACAGTTGCGTGTTCGACGCGACCATCTCTGATACCGCGTAACCCGCGCCCATGCGCTTGCAGATCTGGCGGAACGGCCGGTCGGTGACTCCTGCCATCGGAGCGACGAACAGGTTATTTCGCAAAACGTGTGAACCGATGGTTGGCATGAAGACTTAGTGTCCGCATGACGAACGAGGGCCGAAGCCGACGTCAGGCGGATGCAACGTTTTTGAAGGGGTACAATTATTTTAACGCGAATAGCGTGCTGAAATTAAGAACAATCGCATGCAAGTCATTAAATCTTCCATGAAAGCGCGAGTGTTCATAGAGGATAAGTTCGCTGACTCTGCGTAGACGAATGCTCTTTTGCCGTTCTATTGCCGCTGGCCGAACATCATTTGACGCGCAAGAGCGATCTTTACGGGCGGCAGAAATTCGAGCGCGGTCAGCGCCAGGCCGCGCATGGCGGCGAGCGGCGGGAAATCGACGGTGAACAGGCGCGCGAGCGTGTCCGTTGCGCCGATGGTCAGCCGCCGGTCCAGCGCGCGCCGCTGCGCGAAGCGCGCGAGCGCGAGCGGGCGGGTGCCATCGACGGAAAGCGCGTCGGTGAGCGCGCGGGCATCGCGCAGGCCGAGGTTCAGGCCCTGGCCTGCCACCGGATGCAACGTCTGCGCTGCGTTGCCGATGGCCACCGTGCGCCGGTCGATCAGCGTATGCAGCGCGGTCAGTCCCAGCGGAAACGCCGTGCGTCCGGCAATGCGCGTGAACTGGCCGATGCGCGTGCCGAATGCATCGCCAAGCTCGGTGAGGAAAGCGTCTTCGCTCAAAGCCATGCGACGCGCCGCTTCTTCCGGCGACGAGCACCAAACCAATGAGTAGTCCGCGTTACGCCGGCCGCCGCACGGCAGCAGCGCGATCGGACCTTCGGCGGTGAAGCGCTCCCACGCCCTGTTCGCGCGCGGGTCCGACACGCTCACCGTGCCGACGATGGCCGTTTGGCCGTAGTCGCGTGAACGGCGCTCATCGTTTTTTTGATCCTGGAAAAGGCCGCCTTCCGCATTCACCAAAACTTTGACGCGAATAGTCCGCTCGCCCTCCGGCGATTGCAGCGGCAGCGTCACGCCGTCGTTGTCCTGAAGCGGTGCCAGCGCGGACGTGTTGGTTAGCCAGTCGACCTTCGACGCTTTGACTGCATTGGCTAGCGCGCCGACCAGCGAGCCGTACTTCACCACATAACCGAGTTCCGGCAATTCATGCTCGTCATGCTCGATCAGCGTGCGCCCGAAGTGCCCGCGCTGCGAGACGTGGATGTGGCGGATGGGCGTGGCGTCGCCGGGGAAGGCGAGTTCCTGCAGCATCACGCGGCTGCCGTGGGACAGCGCGAGCGCGCGTGGATCAGCGGTGGCGGCGTCGGGCGTGCGTGCATCGATCAAAGCGATTGACAAGCGCGAGGTCGCACTGCGCCGCGCCAGCCAGCCCGCGAGCGCAAGCCCGACCGGCCCCGCGCCGACAATGGCCACGTCGTAGTCGAACGGCTGCTCAATGTGTTGGACGTCGCTCATGATCAGTTTGCCGCTCATGATCAGTTTGCGTTGGATTCGCGCATCAGCGCTTCGATCTCGCTGGCATCGACGGGCACTTCGCGCGTGATGAGTTCGCAGCCGTTCGCGGTGATGACGGCATCGTCCTCGATCCGAATGCCGATGTTCCAGAAGCGCTCGGGCACGTCTTCCGCCGCGCGCACATACAAGCCTGGTTCGATGGTGAACACGTTGCCCGGGGCGAGCGTTCGCCATAGTTTCGCACCTTGCTCGTCGAGCGGGCCGTCGGCTTCGCGGTATTCGCCGGCATCGTGCACGTCCATGCCGAGCCAGTGTCCCGTGCGATGCATATAGAAGCGCGAAAACGACTTCTGCGCAATGACGTCATCCACCGTGCCACACTTCGACTTGTCGAGGATGCCGGTGTCCAGCAAGCCTTGCGACAACACCTTCAGCGCGGCCTGATGCGGCGCGTCGAAATTCGCGCCGGCGCGTGTGGTATCGACGGCGGCGTATTGCGCGGCCAGCACGATGTCGTACAGTTCGCGCTGCGCGGGCGTGAAGCGGCCGTTCGCCGGAAACGTGCGCGTGATGTCCGATGCGTAGCCGTCGAGTTCGCACGCGGCGTCGATCAGAATGAGGTCGCCGTCGCGCGCAATGGCGTTGCCCGCAGGATAGTGCAGCACGCACGCGTTCGCGCCCGCGGCGACGATCGATCCATACGCAGGTGCTTGTGCGCCGTGGCGGCGGAACGTGTAAAGCAGTTCGGCTTCGATCTCATACTCGCGCATGCCGGGCTTGCACGTGCGCATCGCGCGACGATGCGCTTCGGCGGAAATGAATGCCGCGCGGCGCATGATTGACAGTTCGTGGTCGTCCTTGACCAGACGCATCTCGTCGAGCAGCGGCAGCAGATCGCGCGCTTGAGTCGGCGCACGCGCGCCGCTGCGATTCTTCGTACGCACGGCGGCGAGCCAGCCGCGCACTTGTGCATCGCGCGTGTCGGACATGCTCTGCGCGCAATATAGCGCGGGCTGGTCTGCGAGCAGACGCGGCATCTCCTGATCGAGCGAATCGATGGGCAGCGCGGCGTCGAAACCGAATGCATCGCGCGCCGCTTTCGGACCGAAGCGAAAGCCTTCCCAGGTCTCGCGCTCGACGTTCTTTTCGCGGCAGAACAATAGCGATGCGGGCTCGCCGTCCTTCGCGCCCGCATTCAGCACGAGCGTTGCTTCGGGCTCGCCGAAGCCGGTCAGGTAATAGAAATAGCTGTCGTGCCGATACGGATAGTCGACGTCCCGATTGCGCATGACTTCCGGCGCAGTGGGCACGATGGCGATGCCGCCGCCTTGCGCCCGCAATACGGCGAGCATGCGCTCGCGGCGGCTGCGATAGACATCGACGGCGATCGGGCTGGCGAATTCTGTGAATGAGTTCATGCGCCGATTGTAGCGCCGGTTTTTTGACGGCGTATATACACCTTTCGGACTAGTCCTTAAGGCGTATTGCCGGCACCTCAGCGCGCGGCATATTTTTTCGAATGTGGCGGCTTCACTCGCCGGCGGAACGGTTCCGCACGCTGCCCGCAATCAGGTCGAAGCGGAACAGACGGCATTCGAGCGCGCCATTGAACAACGGCGTCTTCGTGGATTCACGCAGCCGCAATATGCCCGGCAGTTTGCGGTTGGAGGTCAGCACGTAAGTGCACCAGCCCGGAAAGCGTTGCTTGAGCGCGTTGCCGAAGGACACGAAGAACTCCATGTCCGCCGGATCCAGCTGGGCGCGGGCGAAGGTGTCGTTGTCCTCGCGGCGCGAGCGCGGCCTCTCGCGGATCACGCCGCGCGGGCCGCGTCCGCGCACCTCGATACGCTCGCCGTACGGCGGATTCGCCACCAGGATGCCGGGCGCATCGGTCGGCGGCGTCATATTGCGCGGGCGTCGACCTGCTTGAGCTCGATATCGGGGACGCCCGCTCGGCTCAGGTTGTGGCGCGCGCCTTATCCAGCATGTCGCCGGAGATATCGCTGCCGAAGATGTTGATGTTGGCCTGAACCGAGCGTCCGGCACGTTTTGCTTCGAGCGCGGCAGATTTGAGCTGCTGCCACATGCCCGGATGGAAAGGCTTGAGATTTTCGAAGCCGAAGCGTCGCTCGAGGCCGGGCGCGATGTTCCTCGCCGTTTGCGCGGCTTCCGCGAGATTTTCGCGCAGCGGCGCCGCGCCCTTGTCGAGCCGCCACGCCAGCCGCGCTTGAACAGCGGTTCGCCGGAGGTGTCGAGATAGAGCGTGGCTTCGTTCATCGGTCAGGAAGACGAACACGCGCACGTCAGGCTGCGCCGTGTCGATGCTCGGGCGCGCGCCGCTCAGGTCGCGCAGGCGGTCGCAGACGGCGTCCTTCACGCACAGCGGTGGTGAATTCGAGGCTCTTGAGCGGCGATTTGATGGTAGTGAGATCGACACGCGAAGGCATCGTCTGGTTCGGGGTGAACCACTGTTCCCAGCGTTGGCGGTGCGTCAGTTCGTAGATGTCGTTTTCATTGCGATACGGACCGTGCGCGACCTTCAGCAGCACGTGGCTTGCAATCCGCGAATGCAGGTTTGCCGCCATGCCCGCGACCCAGGTGCCCCGGAAATGCACGCCGCCGGGCACTTGTGCGCCGACCTTGAGCGAACCCACCGCTGTGAGCTGCGCAGCCGCGATATGGCGTTCCCCGATCTCGGCGAGCTCGGCGGCGAGCGGCGCTTCGAGACCGCGCGGGCATGGGAGGAACCAGTCGAAAAGGAGGGAAGACATGGAGTGCTTATGAGAACGGGTAAAGGCGGTATTGTACTTTGCGCGCCTGCGCACGCCACCGCGCGTTTCGCGTACGGAAGGGCTATTCTTCGTGAAACGCGGATCAGCGGCGCGATCGGTTCATCGATTGCGCGCCAGGATGAAACGCGGGTGACGGTGCGCCGGAATTTTTACGATGGAGTATGGGGCGCTGCTAGGAAGATCAGCAAGACAAGGAAAGGCGCACTGCCGGTCAGCACTATGAAGGAAATCGAAGAACTCGTGGCAGCGGCGCGTGCGGCCGCGCTCAGGCAAGACCGGAAAGAGGCGGTGTCGCTGTGGCGTCGGGTCGTCGAACGTGTTTCTTCCGACGTGCATCACGCTTTCGAACTGACAAACGTGCTCGTTCAATCCGGCGAGGCGGCGCTGGCAATCGAATTGTGCGAGCGGTGCGCGGCGCTGGATCCGGATAGCGTGTTAATCCGCTTGCAGGCAGGCATCATTCACGCGAATCACGGTGGGCTACCGGGCTACCGGCAGAGCGCGATCGAATGGTTCACTGCCGCGTTGTATCTCGAACCCGCGAATCACGAGGCCCACGCCGCGCTCGCGCAGATCCATCTTTTCGCGGCCGCAGCCCGAAATCATGCGCTTCCACGCAAAGCAAGCGCTCATTCACGCCGATTCCCGACGCGCGTTGCATATCCGCGGACGCTTTTTCTCCGACTGGCAAGGTTTCGTCGGGCAAGCGCGTGAGGTGCTGCTGCAATTGAACAGTGACACCGAAACGTGGATGACCCTTGGCCGCGCGCAATGCATGCTCGGCCATCTCGACGATGCCGTGGAAGCGCTGCAACGCGCGGTCGATCTCGACCCGGCGCGCGTCGACATGCGCTGTGCGCCCTCGGCGACGTGCTCATCCTGTTAAGCCATTAAACCAGATGAATTGCACTGGGTGCGTCGAGTTAGATCGGAATACTTCCACTTCAGTGGGACAGCTTGCTTGTTGTATTGACGGATGTAGCGCATGAGCTTCTTGTCGAGATCTTTGATGCTGTTGAATATCCCGCGCGTGATGACGTCGCGCTGGATGCG
>LELG01000002.1 GCA_001045575.1 Candidatus Burkholderia pumila | reverse complement strand
CGCTCGCCCTGTTCGGCAACGCCTTTTATCCGGTTCTTGTTCATCGGCTCGCAGTTTCGCTTCACGCTTCCTCCCCACGATCAGTCGCCCTTTCGCAGTTGCGCTTCGCTTCATTCGCTGTGACCAGTTTATGGCGGGAACTTGCACCCACGAGTGTGCGCCCATGTTGGGCGCACACAAAAGAACGGCCGCCGCGCACTTGACACGCGGCGGCCGTCATAGGGCCAAAACGTCCGCAAAACGTCTCAATAATCAGGGCTTAAGCCGCGAGCGCTTTTTCGACGACCTCACGCACATCGCGCGACTTCGCTTTCGATGCGACCTCGCTCAGAGCCGCATGCATCTTTTCGCGCAACTGCGGCGTGAAGCGGCGCCAAAGTTCCAGTCCGCGCGCCAGCCGCGCCGCGACTTGCGGATTGAGCGCATCGAGCGCGATGACCTGTTCGGCCCAGAACGCGTAGCCGGAGCCGTCCGGCGCGTGAAACTGCGCCGGATTTCCGCTGCATAAACTGAAAATCAGCGAGCGCGCGCGATTTGGGTTCTGGATATTAAATGCCTGATGCTGCATCAGTTTGCGCACGATCTCGATCACCTTGCGGTCCGGACCGCCACGCTGCGTCGCCTGAAGCGCGAACCATTTGTCAATGACAAGCGCCTCGCTCTCGAAGCAGCGATAGAAGTCGTCGAGCGCGGCGTCTGCCACGGTCGGATCGGCGTTCTTCGTGGCGCCTGCGAGCAGCAGCGCCGACAAAGCCGCCGAACGGTCAGTCATGTTGTTCGCGGCATCGTATTGCGCCTGAGCGAGCTTGGCCGCTTCGGCGGGACTGTCCGTCTGGGCGAGATAGGCGAGGGCGAGATTCTTCAGACTGCGCTTGCCCGCGTCTTCCGGTGTCGGACGATATTCGCCCGGCATGCGATTCGCCTCGTACGTAGCAAGCCACTTGTCGCGCAGTTGCGTCGCCAGACGGCAGCTCATGAACACGCGCGCGGCATGCACGGCAGCGGGATCGGACACCGACATCTGCTCGGCGAGATAGCTTTCCGACGGCAGCATCAGCGCAAGTTCGCGGAACGCGGGCGTGAGCGTCGTGTCGTCGAGCACGCGGGCGAAAGCGGCGATCACTTGATCGTCCAGCGTTAGCGTGTCGCCCCTGGCGGCGCGGTCGGCTAGCGCCAGCAATTCGCGCGTCGCCAGCCGCTGACCGGCTTCCCAGCGGTTGAACGGATCGCTGTCGTGCGCGAGCAGGAACGCGAGCTGCTCGTTCGAATAATCGAATTCGACGATGACCGGCGCCGAGAAATTACGCAGCAGCGACGGCAGCGGCGGCGGCTCGTTGACATCGACGAAAGTGAAAGACTGCTCGCGCTCGGTGAATTCGAGCACGCGCGTCGTGCCATTCGGCTCCTTCTCACCTTCGAGGCGCAAAGGCAGATCCGCGCCATTCGCACTAATCAGGCCGATGGCAAACGGAATTAGCAGTGGTCCCTTCTGCGTTTCGCGCGGCGTTTCCAACGTCTCGTCGTAACCCTGCGTCAGCGTGAGCGTGTAGCGCTTCGACGCGGCGTCGTACTTCGCGCGCACGGAGACGCGCGGCGTGCCCGCCTGGCTGTACCAGCGCTCGAATTGCGACAGATCGCGGTGGTTGGCATCGGCCATGGCGGCGCGAAAGTCGTCGCAGGTCACGGCCTGGCCGTCGTGGCGTTGGAAGTAAAGATCCATGCCGCGCCGGAAGCCGTCGCGGCCGAACAGCGTCTGATACATCCGCACGACTTCCGAACCTTTTTCGTAGACGGTCATCGTGTAGAAATTGTTGACCTCGACGTAGCTTTCCGGTCGCACCGGATGGGCCATCGGGCCCGCGTCTTCGGCGAACTGCATCTGACGCAGCACGCGCACGTCTTCGATGCGCTTAGTCGCGCGCGCCGCCCCTTCAACATCGCCTGCGGCCATGTCGGCGGAGAATTCCTGATCGCGGAACACGGTCAGGCCTTCCTTCAGGCTCAACTGGAACCAGTCGCGGCAGGTGACGCGGTTGCCCGTCCAGTTATGGAAGTACTCGTGACCGACCACGGCTTCGATATTGGAGAAGTCGATGTCCGTCGCCGTTTCCGGATTCGCCAGCACGTACTTCGTGTTGAAGATATTGAGACCCTTGTTCTCCATCGCGCCCATGTTGAAGTCGCTCACCGCGACGATCATGAAGCGGTCCAGATCCAGTTCCAGCCCGAAGCGCTTTTCGTCCCAGCGGATCGAGTGGATGAGCGAGTCCATGGCGTGCTGCGTCTTGTCGAGATCGGCGGGTTCGACCCACACTTGCAGCAGCTTGTCCTTACCCGACCTGGACTGGATCTTCTCTTCGATGCAAACCAACTTGCCCGCCACCAGCGCGAACAGATAGCTCGGTTTCTTGAACGGGTCTTCCCATTTTGCGAAGTGACGGCCATCGCGCAAGTCGCCTTCCTCGATCAGATTGCCGTTCGATAGCAGTACCGGATACGCGGTCTTGTCGGCGCGCAGCGTGACGGTGTAAGTGGCCATCACATCCGGGCGATCCAGGAAATACGTGATGCGGCGGAAGCCCTCTGCCTCGCATTGCGTAAAGAAGCTGCCGCTCGACACATACAGACCCGACAACGACGTATTTGCCGCCGAATTACAGACGCTTTCTATGACGAGTTCAAACGCGCCCGCCGGAATATTGCCGATGGAAAGTCCGTTATCACTCGTGTGCACGTCCGTGTAGGCGACGCTGTCGATGGACGCGCTCATGAACTCCAGTTGCTCGCCGATCAGGTCGAGGCGCGGCGCATCGGCGCGGGCGTCGGGGTTGCGGGAGAGGCGCATCGTGTTCCTGACGACCGTGCGCGCCGGCACGAGATCGAACTCCAGCGCGACAGATTCGATCAGAAAAGCGGGTGGCGTATAGTCCTCGCGGCGGATCACGACGACGGATGCGGTGTTGTTGGACATGGCAAGATCACAATATAGAGATTGAATGCGAATACGCGCCTGTGAACGCACGAATGCGCACGCGCCTGATCGAACCATTGTACAAGCCGTCCGGAGACCGTAAATCGGGAGGTGTAGAGCGGTAGTCACCCATTTAAATGAACATCGCCGTGCGGTTCGCGGCGGCGCTTTCCACGCTCGAAAAGGGCACTGAACGAAGTGAGGCAGACCATGAACCTTTCCATCGATGCTCCCGCGCGCTGGCGCATCCTCGCGCGCATCGCGCTGGCGCTAGGCGTACTCTGGCTTGTCGGCTGCACGACCTACGTCCAGACCCAGGTCACTGCGTTCTCGAACTGGAACGCCAACTCGACCGACGCTACTCGCACCTACGTGTTCCAGCGCAACGGCAAACAGGGCAACAGCATCGAACAGCAGACTTACGAAGTGCTCGTCGCCAGCGAGTTGCAGAAGTACAATTTCCGCCAGGTGCCGGACAACAGCGCGCATTACCAGGTATCGCTCAACTATTCGGTGCGCGGCGACACGATGACGGTGCGCCAGCCCGTCTTCTACGATCCCTGGCCGATGTACGGCCCCTACGGCCGTCCGTTCTGGGGACCGTGGGGCGGCGGCTGGGGCTATGGCCCGTGGGGCCCGGCGGGTTACGTCGACCAGAGCTATCCGGTCTACACCCACGCGTTGCAGATCCGCATGACGGACCGCACGACGGGCCGCGAAGTCTATAAGGTCACCGCAGTGAATTCGACCGACGACTCGTCGCTCTACGGCTCCATGCCGTATCTCGCGCAGAGCGCGCTCGCTGGCTTCCCGCTGGGCAACGGCACGGTGCGCACGGTGACGCTGAAGGTCGACAAGAACGGCTTGCCGAGCAACGAGACCGCATCGACGATGAACGGCAACGAGCGGCCTGTCGCGCCAGCGCCCACGCTGTCGGGTAGCGCGCCCAAGGCGGAATGAAAAAACCCACACGCGGCTTCGTGCGGCGCGAAGCCGCGTGCGGCAATTGTTACCGGAGATCTTTAACAAGCCGGTTCGAGAACGCCGCCGATCATCATTTCACGCGATGATAACGCCCGCGTAATGACGCTTTAACGCCGCTTAGGGCGATCCGCATATGCAGCCTCGGTGGAATCGAGCTATATTCGCGGTCATGACAAAATCGTGTCCGCCCCGTCCCAAAGCCGTTCCACTGCCCACCACGTGGGATGCACGGCTCGCCCGCCGCCTCGTCACACCGCTTCTCGGTACGCTCGTTACCGCGAATCATCTGACGACACTTCGCCTCGCTATCGGCCTGGCTGGCGCGTACTATTTATCGCTCGGTCAGTTTTGGCTGTGCTCGCTCGGCGCGCTGCTCATCGCGTTGTCGAATTTCATCGATCACACCGACGGCGAGCTGGCGCGCATCAGCGGCCAGTCGAGCAAGGTCGGCCACTTGTACGACCTCGCTTGCGATTCGCTCGTGACGGTGCTGCTGTTCCTGGGCATCGGCTTTTATGTGGGCGTGCATCACCCGGGCTTGTTCGTGCCCGCGCAGTGGCTGGGCGGACTGGCAGGCGTGGCCGTTGCGCTGATCTTTTATCTGCGAATGCGCATCGAATCGATGGTCGGCAAGTCGTGCACGAAGCAGGCGTCAATGGCCGGTTTCGAAACCGAAGACGTGCTGTATCTGCTGCCTATCGTGACGCTGCTGAACGGCATGGCGCCGTTCCTGTACGCGGCGGCGATCGGCGCACCGCTGTTCGCGGTGTATGTGGCGATCGACTATCAGCGTGTGACGCGCCGCGTGCACGAGCATGCGATGCACGCGGCGCACGCCAAGGACAGCAAAGATTTTCAGGCGGTGAGATGAGCGATACGGCAATCCTGTTGAATCCAGTGGCCAGCACAACGCACCCGAACCGGCCGACGCAGGCCGATATCGACATGACGTTGGCCGCGCCGCTTCAGGTCGTGGCAAACGCAGAGTCTGCGCGGCGACTACGAGCAGCAAGGTTCGTTTCTGTATATCGAAGAGTTTATGCCGCGCGAATACACCGAGCGCCTCGCCGCCGCCGTGCGCGACGTGACGCCCGCCGTGAACCGCAACTATTTGCCGGGCCACAAGGCGGGCGGCAGCGTGAGCCGTCACACGCTCGACAAGCTCGCGCCGTTCATCGCGGACCTGTACCGTTCGCCCGCGCTCATCAAGTGGCTGGAGGCGATCACCGGCGACAAGCTGCAAGCCTCCCCCGCCGACGATCCTCACGCCTACGCGCTGTACTTCTACACGAAACCGGGCGATCACATCGGCTGGCATTACGACACTTCGTACTACGATGGCAGCCGCTATACCATGCTGCTCGGCGTCATCGACAATTCCTCGTGCCGGCTCGACTACGAGCTGCATACGAAGAATCCCGCGATTCCGGATCAGCCGGGCTCGGTGCAATATCCGCCCGGCGCGTTCGTCTTGTTCGATGGCGACAAGCTGCGCCATCGCGTGTCGCCGCTGGGCGAGAATGAAACCCGCGTCTCGCTGACCTTCGAGTACGTCATGAACCCGAACATGAAGCCGTTCAAGCGCTTCATCTCGAACATGAAGGATTCGATCGCGTACTTCGGCTTCGGCCAGGTTTTCTGCCGCAAGGGTGGCAAGAACGAGGCGGCATGAGCCGCGCCGGCAACATTCTGCTGTCGGTCGGCGTGGTGTTGTTCATTGCGCTGCTCGGCTGGCAAGGCTTCGGTTCCGTCGTGGCCACGCTCGGTGCGGCGGGCTGGGGTTTGCTCGCGGTCGCGGCGTTCCACTTCGTCCCGCTTTTTCTCGATGCAGGCGCGATCAGCGTCTTGTTCTCTCGCAACGAACACAATGTCACCCTGGGCGATGCCTTGTTCTCGCGCGCTGGGCCGGCGAGTCCGTCAACAGCCTGATGCCCGCTGGCCAGATTGGCGGTCCAATGCTGATGGTCCGCAACCTGGCGCAACGCGGCATGCGCTCGCGGGACGCCGCCGCTGTCATCACCATCAGCACGACGATGCAAACCGTCGCGCAGCTCATCTTCGCGCTGATCGGCGTCGTGCTGTTGACGGGGTATGCGACGGGCGGCTGCTCGTCATCGACCTTGACGATTGCGGTGCTCGGGGTCATCGGTGTGATCGGGCTGATGATCTTCGGTTTCTACTATGCGCAGCGGCGCGGTCTCTTTGGCCGCGCGATGCATTTCGCGTCCGGCATCGCGGCGAAGTTCTCGGCCAAGCGCGACTGGTCCTCGCTCGTCACGCGCGCCGAAGCGGTCGATGCCGCCGTGCACGATCTCTACCGCGAGCGCGGCAAGGTTGCGGCGGGCTTCAGTTTGAGCCTGCTCGGCTGGATCGTCGGGACGGGCGAAGTGTGGCTCGCGCTCTATCTGCTCGGCCATCCGGTCGGCTGGACCGAAACGCTCTTGCTCGAAAGTCTCGGCCAGGCCATTCGCGGCGCGGCCTTCGCCATTCCCGGATCGCTCGGCGTGCAGGAAGGCGGCTATCTGCTGCTCGCGCGCCTCGTCGGTCTGTCGCCGGAAACGGCGCTCGCGCTGTCGCTTGCCAAGCGTGCGCGGGAACTGCTGCTCGGCGTGCCGGGCATCGTCTATCTGCATTTCGTTAAAAAAGCTGGCAGCACCGCCGACTCGCGCGTGTGCCGGACATCGACTGATTTCCTTGAAGGAACAATAACAATGCGCGCAATTATTCTTGCGGCCGGAATGGGTTTGCGCCTCGTGCAGCCCGAAGGCCAGCAAAAGCCGAAGTGTCTCCTCCGTTTTGGCGATGCCTCGCTGCTCGAACGTCATCTGAATTATCTGAAAGGCGCGAGCGTGGATGAAGTCGTCTTCGTGACCGGCTTCAAGAGCGAGCAGATCGAAGCGGAACTGGCGTCGATCGACTGGAAGCCGAAGTGCAAAATCGTCGTCAACGAGGAATTCACGCTCGGCAGCGTGCTGTCCGTCCATACCGCGCGCGATGCCATGACGCGCGGCGGCGATGTCCTGCTGATGGACGCCGACGTGCTCTACGATGAACGCATTTTCGATCCGCTCGTGGCGGGCAGCAGCGTCAACCGTCTGCTGATCGACCGCGATTTCGAAGCGGGCGACGAGCCGGTGAAGCTGTGCGTCGAGAACGGCGTGCCGGTCGAATTGCGCAAGCAGGTCGCGGCGGGGCTGAAGTATGACACCGTTGGCGAATCGGTCGGCTTCTTCCGTTTCGATCACGCCACCGCCACGCGCCTCGCGGAAATCTGCGCGGATTACGTCGCGTCGGGCCGCGCGAAGATGCCGCACGAAGAAGCCGTGCGCGACCTCTTGCTGGAGAACATGCAAAACCCGTCCCACGTGTTCGATTTCGCCGACGTGACCGGCGCACCGTGGATCGAGATCGATTTTCAGAACGACGTGAAGCGCGCGGCCGACGCAGTGTTGCCGCAACTGCAAGCGCTGCGTCAGTTCGCAGGCTGAAAGGAGCAAGAACAAGATGAACGCACCTACGCAAATCCCGGTCGGCTACTCGCGCACCATGCGTCTGCGCGAAATGCTGCAAAGCAACCGCCTCGAATTCCTGATGGAAGCGCACAACGGCATCTCGGCGCGCATCGCGCGGGAAGCAGGCTTCAAGGCGATCTGGGGCTCGGGCCTGTCGATCTCTGCGCAATTCGGCGTGCGCGACAACAACGAAGCGAGCTGGACGCAGGTCGTCGATAACCTCGAATTTATGGCCGACGCCAGCAACTTGCCCATCCTGCTCGACGGCGACACGGGTTATGGCAACTTCAACAACGTGCGTCGCTTGGTTAGGAAGCTGGAGCAGCGCGGCATCGCGGGCGTGTGCATCGAAGACAAGCAATTTCCGAAGACCAACAGCTTCATCAACGGCGAAGCGCAGCCGCTTGCGGATATCGACGAATTCTGCGGCAAGATCAAGGCCGGCAAGGATTCGCAGAGCGATCCGAACTTTTCCATCGTCGCGCGTGTGGAAGCGCTAATCGCCGGCTGGGGCATGGAAGAAGCGCTGAAGCGCGCCGAGGCGTATCGTCAGGCGGGCGCGGATGCGATCCTGATCCACTCGAAGTTCTCGAAGCCCGACGAGATTCTCACGTTCGCGCGCGAGTGGGCAGGCTGCGGGCCGCTCGTCATCGTGCCGACGAAGTACTACGGCACGCCAACCGATGTGTTCCGTCAGGCAGGTATTTCCTGCGTGATCTGGGCGAACCATCTCATCCGCAGCTCGGTTTTGGCGATGCAGGCCATCGCCAAGGAAATCCACGACAGCGAGACGCTCGTTAACGTGGAAGACCGCATCGCGGCGGTGAACGAAATTTTCCGCTTGCAGGATGCCGATGAATATTCGGCGGCTGAAAACATCTATATGAGCGAAGCGAATGAGAAGCGCAGCGCGATCGTGCTCGCGGCGAGCCGTGGCGCGGGCCTGGAAGCTGTGACCGCCGACCGCCCGAAGGTCATGCTGCCGGTCGTGGGCAAGCCGCTGCTCAGTCACCTGATCGAAGCGTTCAAGAAGGAACGCATCAACGACATTACGGTGGTCGGTGGTTATCGCGCGGATGCCATTGAGAAAGGCGGCATTCGCCTCGTCATCAACGAGAAGCATGAAACGACCGGCGAACTGGCATCGCTCGCGTGCGCGGCGAAGCATTTCAGCGGCGACGCCGTGATTTCCTACGGTGACTTGCTGTTCCGCAGCTACATCCTGCGCGATCTCGTCGAAACCGAAAGCGACTTTACCGTCGCCGTGGATTCGTCTCAGACGCCGCAAGCCGGTGAATCGACTAGCGATTTCGCGTACTGCTCGACCGCCGACGACCGCGCGCTGTTCAGCCAGAAAATGTGGCTGGAGCGCATCGTCGGCGTGGGACAGAGATTGAGCGATGGCCGCGCGCCGCAAGGTCGCTGGATCGGCTTGTTCAACGTGCGCGCGGGCGGGAAAGAAGCGCTTCTGGCGACGCTCGAACAGCTTCAGCAACGCGCCGGCTTCGACAAGCTCGACATGGCCGCGCTAATCAATGCGCTCGTCGCGCAAGGCCGGAAGATCGAAGTGCAGTACGTGCACGGTCACTGGCGCGGCGTGAACGATCTCGACGATTTCCGCCGCGCAAGCGATTTCGCGCAAGATCAATTGCCGATTGATTCGGAAGGCACGGAGAACGCGCGTGATTGAGGCTTCGCAATTCGTCGAAGCCGCACGCGAGCGCGGCTTCGACTGGTACGCGGGCGTGCCGTGTTCGTTCCTGACGCCGTTCATCAACTATGTGTTGCAGGATGAGTCGCTGCATTACGTATCGGCGGCGAACGAGGGCGATGCGGTTGCGCTGATCGCGGGCGTCGCGCTCGGCGGTGCAGGGTTCGGCAGCGTGAAAAGACGCGGCATCGCAATGATGCAGAACTCCGGGCTCGGCAACGCGGTGAGTCCGCTGACGTCGCTGACCTGGCCGTTCCGCCTGCCGCAATTGCTGATCGTCACGTGGCGCGGCCAGCCCGGAGTACACGACGAGCCGCAGCACGCGCTGGTGGGCCCGATCACGCCGCAAATGCTCGAAACGATGGAAATTCCGTGGGAACTGTTCCCGACGGAAGCGGATCAAATCGGCCCGGCGCTGGATCTCGCGACGGAGTATATGGACAGCACGGGCCGTCCGTATGCACTGGTGATGCAGAAGGGCAGTGTCGCGCCGTATGAGCTGAAGAAGGCGGGTTTGTCGGGTGTGCGTACTGTGTCCGGCGATGCCGTGAAAGTTCTGCGCTTCGAAAAAGGCGCGCGTGTCGCGCGTCACGACGCGCTCGAAAAAGTCATTGCCAACACGCCAAAAGACTCGACGGTCGTTCTGGCTTCCACCGGCTTTTGCGGACGCGAGTTGTACGCAATCGATGACCGCGAAAACCAGTTTTATCTCGTCGGTTCGATGGGTTGCGTCACGCCGATGGCGCTCGGTCTCGCGCTGTCGCGTCCCGATCTGGGCGTGATCGCGCTCGACGGCGACGGTGCGGCGCTGATGCGCATGGGCGTATTTGCGACGCTCGGCGCATACGGCCCGCCGAATTTCGTGCACTTGCTGCTCGACAACGGTGCGCACGAATCGACCGGCGGGCAGGCGACCGTGTCGCGCGGGATCGACTTCACGTCGATCGCGTCGGCGTGTGGTTATGCGCTCGCGCTGGACGGGGACGACATCGGCATCATCGATCGTCTGTTCGAAGCCAGGGACGTCGATGGCGTGCGCTTCGCGCGCTTGTCGATCGACACCGGCACGCCGAGCGATCTGCCGCGCCCGAAAATCACGCCCGAGGACGTTCGGGCGCGTTTGCAACAACACATCGGAAGCCGCTGATGCTGCTTTTGAATCCGGGTCCCGTCACGCTCTCCGAACGCGTGCGCAAGAGCCTGCTGCAAACAGATTTGTGTCACCGCGAGCCGGAGTTTTTCGATTTGCAGGACGAAGCGCGCAAGCGTCTCGTTGCCGCGTACGAACTCGATCCCGCGAAGTGGAGCACGGTGTTGATGACCGGCTCGGGAATGGCTGCCGTCGAAAGCATGATCGCGGGCCTCGTGCCGGAGGGCAAGCGGCTGCTCGTTGTGGAAAACGGCGTGTATGGCGACCGTATTGCGCAGATTGCGAAGCAATATGGCATCGAGCATGAAGTCGCCAGATATGAGTGGATGCAAGCGCCGAATATCGACGCGATCATCGCTAAGCTCGATGCGGGCAGGTTCACGAATGTGGCGATCATCCATCACGAGACGACGACCGGGCGGTTGAACGCGCTCGATACGTTGTCGCGGGCGTGTGCGGATCGTGGCATCGGTCTGCTGGTCGATGCGGTCAGCAGCTTCGGCGCGGAAGCCATCGATTTCGATGGCGGCGGCATCACCGCGATTGCAGCGACGGCGAACAAGTGTTTGCATGGCGTGCCGGGCGCGGCGTTTGTGATCGCTCGCCGCGATGCATTGGCAAAGGCCGCAAGCCGCACGTACTACCTTGGCATCGCGCGGCTGGCGGAGTTGCAGGACGAGCACAACACGCCGTTCACGCCTTCCGTGCATGCGTACTACGCGCTGGTCGAAGCGCTGCGCGAGTTCGAGGACGAAGGCGGCTGGCACGCTCGGCATCAGCGATACGCGGCGCTTGCTGAGCAGGTTCGTGCGGGCTTGGCGAAGCTCGGGATCGACAGCGCGTTGCCACCCGAGGAATCGTCCGTCGTGTTGCGCGCGTATCGCTTGCCTGCGGGCGTCGTCACATACGAAACACTGCACGATACGCTGAAAGCGAAAGGCTTCGTCATCTATGCAGGGCGGGGCGGCTTGTCGAAGGAACTGTTCCGTATTTCGACAATGGGCGCGGTAGACGCGAAGGATATGGATCTTTTGGTTTCGTCCGTCGCTGAATTGCTGCGTTAAAAGCTCAGGCAGGCGACTTACTGCTTGCAAAAAATCGCCGTAATGAAAGGCGCGACGTGGTGCACATCCGCGTCGCTGCCCGCCGCGCGTACTTTCTGCGTCACCTCGTCATCTCCCCACACGACCGCGCCGTAAGCCGAATCGCTGATCGGCTGGCTCTTTGCCATGTGCAAAGAGCGGGTCATCCTTGCCGTATCCGAGCACCACGTACACCTTGAAGCCGTACGCCGTCAGCGTCGTGCCCTTCGTCGGGCGAAACGCGTTGACCGAGTTTGATTCGACGCGCATCGGCTTCGTTTCGATCTGATCGCTTTCCACCAGCGGCACGATGAAATTATGCGCGTTCGATTTGCAATCGAATTTCGCTTCGATGGACCCGAGCGTGCCGAGCGACATCAGCGCGAGCGGCAAAGCAGCGAGCTGAATCAAACGAGTGACGGCGAGCTTCATGATGACTCGATTTTCGAGACAGCCAGCACTTTAAGGGGAATACAACAAATGTACTTGTTTCGTCAAGCGAAGAATCGCGCCAGCGTGGGCGGATCGGCATAGGGCCCCTGCCACACCACCCGGCATGGGGGTCCTCGCCGGGCGGTTCGGGAAGTTGAGTTGAGGTTATGAGAGTCGAGGGACGCCCAGTTGATCAAAGTAAGCAAGGTTCAGCACGCTGTTGAGCAACTGCCCACTGTTGCGCCACCAGCGGCGACTGTTAGCCGCCACCTGTTGAACCTCATGAGACGGCGCGCCCAGCGCACGCAGTTGCCGGTAGATGGCAGCCCCACGGCGCCAGTGTTAGTTCCGTTTCACGCTTCCTCCCCACGTCCGGTCACCCTCGCGCAGTTGCGCTTCGCTTCATTCGCTGTGACCAGCTTATGGCGGGACTTGCACCCACGAGTGTGCGCCCAGCATGGGCGCACACAAAAAACTGCCAGACTCACGGCGGTTTTCTTGGGATTCGGTTCGTTCAAACTGTGTACGATTCACCCTCTCCATCCGCCAGCGGCTTGAAATGCCAAAAGAAATAAAAAATAAAACTTGGCGGACGTGATGGATTGAAGTGGCGTCGAAAAATTTGTGCCTCACTTTATAACCTCAAACGCGCGATGCTGACAATCCGTCGCGCATCAAAACGCGGGAAATCCGCATCGGAAAAACGCTTCGAACATGCACGAAAGCGCAAACGATGCAGAAAACCCGCAAGCAAGCGAAACCTCAAACCATGCCGCCTACTGTCATCTTCTCGATCCGCAACGTCGGCTGCCCCACGCCCACCGGCACACTCTGGCCTTCTTTCCCACACACGCCCACGCCACTGTCCAGCGACATATCGTTCCCAATCATCGTCACGTACTTGAGCGATTCCGGCCCGCTGCCAATCAGCGTCGCGCCCTTCACCGGATACGTGATCTTGCCGTCCTCGATCATGTACGCCTCGGACGCCGAGAACACGAACTTGCCGTTGGTGATATCCACCTGACCGCCGCCGAAGTTCACCGCGTACAAGCCGTTTTTCACCGATGCCAGAATCTCCTGCGGATCCTTGTCACCGTTGAGCATGTACGTGTTGGTCATACGCGGCATCGGCAGGGCGGCGTAGGATTCGCGGCGCGCGTTGCCCGTCACCGGCATTTTCATCAGCCGCGCGTTCAGCGAATCCTGGATATAGCCCTTCAGAATGCTGTCTTCGATCAGCGTCGTGCATTGCGTCGGGTTGCCTTCATCGTCGATGTTTAGCGAGCCGCGCCGATTCGGCAGCGTGCCATCATCGACGACAGTGACGCCCTTCGCCGCCACTTGTTCGCCGATGCGCCCCGCAAACGCTGACGAACCCTTTCGGTTGAAGTCGCCTTCGAGTCCGTGTCCGATCGCCTCGTGCAGCAGTACGCCCGGCCAGCCCGGTCCGAGGACAACAGTCATCGCGCCGGCCGGAGCGGGACGCGCTTCGAGATTCACCAGCGCGGCATGCACGGCGTCATCGACATATTTGGTCAGCACTTCTTCCGTAAAATAGCCGTAATCGAAGCGTCCGCCGCCGCCGCCCGTGCCGATTTCGCGCCGGCCGTTCTGTTCGGCGATCACCGTCACCGAGACGCGCACCAGCGGACGCACGTCCGCCGCCAACACACCATCCGAGCGCGCGACCAGCACGACGTCGTATTCGCCCGCGAGGCCCGCCATCACCTGAACGATGCACGGATCTTTCGCGCGCGCCATCTTCTCGATGCGCTCCAGCAGCTTGACCTTGGCGTTCGCATCGAGCGAATGGAGCGGATCGGCCGGTAGATACAGATCGCGGCCCGACACGCCCGTCAACGTGCTCGCCGGTTTCACGCGATGCTTGCCGCCGCCCGCCTTGGCGATGGCGCGCGTCGCCAGCGCCGCCTGGCGGATCGACTTGGGTGACAGGTCATCGGAATAGGCGAACGCGGTGCGCTCGCCGGAGACGGCGCGTACGCCGACACCCTGATCGATACTGAAGTTGCCCGATTTGACGATGCCTTCCTCCAGGCTCCATGCCTCGCTGCGCATGGACTGAAAGTACAGATCGGCGTAATCGACGCGATGCGTGAAGATGTCTGCGAGCGTTGCCGTGATGATACCTTCGTCGAGGCCATAGGGCGTGAGCAAAATGTCCTTCGCCGTAGCCAGATTGCGAATGCTGGATTCGATGATGTTCATGCGATGTCTGTTGCGAAGTTTGAGTAAGTTCAGACTATTTTAGAGCCTGCGTCATGTCAGCCATATGCGGAGAAAATCACGCGTCTCAAGGCTGCTAAAAACCAATCACGCGATGCCGATACGCCGGCAGACTCTGTCGCACATTCGCGATGCGTTGTATATCGATATCGCCCGCGACGACGCCCGCGCCTTCATCCTTTACGGCGACGATTTCGCCCCACGGATCGATCAGCATCGAATGTCCCCACGTGCGCCGTCCGTTCTCGTGTTTGCCGCCTTGCGCCGCCGCCAGCACGTAGCACTGGTTTTCGACCGCGCGCGCTTTCAGCAGCGTTTCCCAGTGCGCCTTGCCCGTCGTGTACGTGAACGCCGATGGCACGACCATCAGCGCGCAATCGCCGAGCTTCCGGTACAACTCCGGAAAGCGCAGGTCATAACACACCGACAAGCCGACGCGCCCGAAAGGCGCATCGAACGTTCGCGTTTCGCTGCCGGGACAAATGGTGCGCGCTTCGTCGAACGAATCCGCGTCCTTCTGGAAATTGAACAGATGAATCTTGTCGTAGCGCGCGACCTGCGCGCCGGTCGGATCGAAGACGAGCGTCGTGTTCAGCACGCGATCCGGTTCGGGCGACGCCATAGGCAAAGTCCCGCCGATGATCCATACGCGATGTTCCCGCGCGGCATCGGCGAGAAATTGCTGGATGGGACCGTCGCCGGGCATTTCGCGGATGCTGAGCTTGTCGCTGTCCTTGAAGCCCATGAAGCAGAAATATTCGGGCAGCAACACGAGCTTTGCGCCGTCGCGCGCAGCTTCGGCGATCAGATGGCCGGCGTCGGCGAGATTGCGCTCGCAGTCCGGCGTGCTTACCATTTGCAGCGCGGCGACTTTAAAAGCAGTCAAGTGTTCGCTCATGGTTGCGCTTCGAGTGCCAGAAAAAAAGTGATGAAAATAGGGCGCTAACCGCACCGCAGATTCAGCAAGCTCTTATTGAGCGGCTGACGGAATTGCAGCGGCGGCTGGTGTTTGGATCTTACCCTGATCGCCATGCAGACGCTGGACGATTGGTTTCTGCCACGAACCGATGATGGAGTAGTCGAGCGCGAACGCCTTGCTGATGGATTGCGACAGCGCGATATCCGCCGCCAGCGCTCCTAGACCCAGGAGCGGATTGATGACTGCCGCGCCAATCGCAATTGCGCCCGTGCCGACGGTCGGCACTACTTTGACGTGCAGGTTCTGCGTCTGCTTAGGCAGATCGACCATACCTTGTATCTGCACGCGCGCGAGCGAGGTAACCATCGAAAAGTCATCCGTCCAGCCGATGCCGTTCTCGATCTTCGCGTTCCCCGTGATCGACTGGAACGGCAGGCTCTTGTCGACGACATCCTCGAAATGCAGCGTCAGCAGATTGGCGAGCAAGCGCAGGCTGAAGTGCCGAGCCACTTGGCCGCGCCCGGCGCGCGCAGAATCTGGCCGTGATGCAGATCGACGTTCACGTTGCCATCAAGCGTCGTCATGTTGATGGTGGTCGGGCCGCCGTTCCAGCCTGCGCGGCCCGAGACGGTTCCATCGCCCTTGTTGACCGTGTGCGGCAGGCCGAAGCGGTCGATCAGCTGGCCGCCGTTCTTCACGTCCAGCCTGAAATTGACCGACGTGCGGCGCGGAATGCTGTCGTCGTCATCGTCGACGGGAATGGCGTGGCCGGGCGTGCGCCAGGTCGCATCGGCGGAAAGCGTGGCGTCGGAATTGGCGAGTTCGAGCTTGTCGAGCGTCCATACCGGATCTTCGGTGATGAAGTCGTTGTGCGCATCGACTTCGAGGCGGCCGAGATCGCGTCCGCGAAACACGAGTTCGTTCACGGTCAGATCGATCGACGGCATGCTGCGCAGCGGCTTGCGGATGATCTTGTCCGCCATGTCGCCCTCGGTCTTCTCGGGAATCACGACTTTCGCAAACTGCGCCTGCAATGCGCCGGGACTGCCGCGCGTGAGTTCGGTCGTCCACGCGACATCGCCCGAAACCTGGTTCGACGTCACGTTCGCCTGCCATTTTCGATCGGTCTGCGATGCATCCACCACGACGTTTTCCCAGCGGCGGTCGAGCAGCTTCAGCGTCGTGATGTGGACGCCTGCACGCGTCGGCAGGAACTGCGCGACGTTTTCCATTCACAGGCGTCGCCGACGGAGCCGATGACGTCGCTGACATCGCTCCCGTGTTGATTTCGGAGGCGAACTTGCGCCATGCATCGGCATCGAGTTCGTTCAGTTCGATGTTCGCCGTCACGCATTGCGCCGGCAATTCCGCTGGCTTGCCCAGAGCAATGGCGCCACGCAACACCTTCAACTGCGCTTTCATGTTTATCGGCTCGTCGGCGTTTTACGGATCGACTTTCACCTGCGCCTTGCCGATCTGCCGCAAGACGTAGTGCGCCTGAACCGGACCGAGCGTGAGTTGCGCATCATCCAGGTCGGAAGCAGAGCCTTCCGGTTTGAACGTGAACGAGAAGAGCATGGGCGCGCCCTGCGTCTTGCCGAGCGGCGCGGGCAAATCCAGCCTGAGGTCGGTCAGATCCGACGTCGCTTCGACATTCGGCAACGCGTTTTTCGTGCCGTGAACGTGCATTGCATACGGCGCGGTCCCGGTGATGCGCTTCAGAAACTGCTCCATCTGCGGCGTGATGCGCTCGTTCATCTTCTGCGCAGCGTCCGCGCCGATGCGCCCGTTCACGTCGAACACATAGCTGCCGTCGGGCTGCACGCCGCCTTTCGCGCGCACGTCGCCGCCGAGCAATTGCGCCGTCAGTTCGTTGATGGTCACCGTCTTCGCGCCGAACCGCGCCGTGCCGCGCAAATGCGACATCGGCGGCAGATTCGCGTAGCGCACTTCGTTGTCCGAGAAAGTGAGCGCGCCTTTGTAGTCGGTCTTGATGGGCGGCTGCGGCGCGGGTGGGCGATAACGCGGAATGCCGAGCGTCAGGTCGAGCAGCGCGTTGCCTTGCGCATCGAGCTTGCACGTGGCGTGCTTCGCCATCAAGCCGAGCGGACTGTCATCGACGTACTGAAGCATGTCTTTCAGCGGCCCGCGCGCGTGGCCGTCGATGATGAGCTTGTTCTCGCGGTTCCCCAGATCGTCGCTGCGCCCCGTCAGCTTTGACACGCGAACGCCACGGTAATGACCGCGGTCGATATCGAAGCCGAGCTTGTTCTGCGCCATATGAAACGTCCCGTCGATGCCATCGAACGCCGGCCAGATATTCGGCAGACCGTTCGCCATCGTGCGCGTCGGGAAGGGCGTGGGATCGAACTTACCGCCGGTGAAGGGCGCGGTGATCCTGAAGATGCCCGTATCGGGAAACTTCGAGTAGGGAAATTTGGTGAGATCGCCGTGCACTTCCAGTGTCCCGTTCCGCGCGATGCCCGCCTGCAACGCATGGCCGAGATACGTGCGCATGCGTTCGTTGAAGCTCGTTGGCAGATAGCGCACGAGACGCGTCACCTGCAAATGCGCGACGTTCGCCTTCAGATCGAGATTGCCGCGCTCGCTGCCCTGATTCCAGTACGTCGCGGTGACTTCACTTCGCTTTCGGCGTCGGGAGTCTTCAAGTGCAGCGTGTCGAGCTGAATGGTGAAGGCTCGGTGCGTCATGCCCGGCGCGGGGTTGTCCGAGGCCGTCCAGCGCGCGTGGCCCTTCAGGGCGTCGAAGGTGAGACGCTGATCGTCGAACGCGCCGGGAATGGTCACCGCCGCATTTTTCGTGTCGATGTCGATGGAACCTTGCGCTTCGTTCGCATCGACTTTGCCCCACAGATTTTCGACACCCGGAATCCCCGCGCGCGGATGGTTGTTCACCGTGAGCCCCGGCGGCGGTTCTTGCGCCTGCACGCTGATGCCTTGCAGCTCGCTCTTGAACGCGTAATGCAGCAAAGGCGCGTCGCCTTGCTCGCGCTGATGTTTCGCGTCTTCTTCGATTTTGGGCGGCGCATGTTCGGTGTAGATGGTGTAATCGGCAATCTGGCCGCGCGGATTGAAGCGCACGAATTCGTTCTGTACGCGCGCAGGCAGCGGCAACGCGCGCAGAAACTCCGCAAGAATGCCCAGATCGACGCGATCACCCGCAGCGCGGAACATCTGCCCTTTGCCCACCGCCGCCGGTCTGTACACCCCTTGCAGCGTCTTCGATGCGAGCAGACGCGAAATCGGCGTGCCATCGCTTAAAGCTTGCTGGCCGAGTTCGGCGTAGAGATCGTGAGATTCAGCGTGTACGTGCCGTCGCGCTTCTGCAGCGTCCAGTCGAAGCGGCCAATGGGCAGATCGAGACGCGGCTGAGTGGCGCCCACGGGCAGGCCGATATCGTCGCCCTGCAATTCGCCCGATGCCTCCCTGCAGCTGCCCGCGCGCGAAATCTAGCCAGATGCGGTTGTCGATGCACCCGCCGTACATCGTGAGCGGTATCCTGATGTAGCGCGCGAGCGTCGGCAGATCTACCGAACCGGTCGATAAATAATACAGCCGTCCCGTCCAGTTCGCGGGCGCGCCCATCGCGCTGAACGGTTCGTGGCGGAAGTCAGTGCGGAAGTCGAGCGGGCCGTGAAGCACGTCGCCATCGGCAGGCGCTTGCAGCGAAAGACGGTGACGCGATTCTTCATTGCGAATGGCCAGTTGCAGACGCTTGAACGCGATTTCCGGCGCGGCGCGTTGCGAGTCGCGCCAGCGCACGGTGCCCTCGCGCAGCGTGATGCGTTGCTGGCCGAGCAGCCACGTCGTGAATGCATTCGATCCCGTGCGATGCGTGGGCAACAGCACGCCCGCAATGCTCACATGCCCGTCCTTGTCCCTCGCGACGATGACATCCGGCCCATCCCAACCAGCGCCGCCAGCGTCAGTCGCCCATGCAGCAGCGACGACCACGACACGCGCGCGCTCGCATGCGGCACGGCGAGGCCGGGTGCGCCATCGGCGGTATCGATGCGCAGGTTGTCGATGTCGAGAATCGGCTGCAGGCCGGACCGCGTGGAAATGCGGCCGATATGAAGCTGCGCGTGGAGCTTCAAAGACACGAGTTGCTCGATGCGCAGCTTGAACGCATCGGCTTGCGGCAGCACGATATAACGCAGCGCGACATAAATGCCCGCCACCGCGAAGTAGAGGATCGCGGCGACGATCAGCAGGATTTTGAGGACGCGCGACAGGACGCGCTCGGCATTGCCGTTGGGACGGGCTTGTCCAACTTCGGTCGGGTCGACGGATCGTCTGCTGTCGGACATGCTGCGGCGTTCGGGCTAATGGTAGTTTTGTGTGATTGACGTTGCAATGTAACACGGTGTCAACGGTATGATGGCGGTGTGTGCGCAGCCTGCGGCCCGCACTGTCGGCGCAGAAGCGGAAGCAATGAGCGAGCCCAACCTTTCATGACGGACGCAATTCTTCTTCCTCAGTTCCGATTACATTGCGCGCTTACACCGCGTGTCCCGAATTGGCGGCGAATGTCGCGCAATGGGTGCAGCAGCCGCTGACACGAGCGTGGATCGAAGCGCGCCTCGACGTGCTGTGCGGCACGTGCGCCGACGGCGCGCTGAACGAAGCCGCGCTGAAGACCGCGCTGCGCTGCCTGCGCACCGAAGTCTTCTGCACGGTGATGGAACGCGATCTCTCAGGGGCCGCAAGTGTAGCCGAAGTCACCGGCGCCATGACGGATCTCGCCGAAGTCACCATTCAGCGCGCGCTAGCGGTGTTATCGGCGGATCTGGAAGCGCTGTTTGGCGAGCTGCGCGGACCGAACGGCGAGCGGCTGACGCTTGGCGTCGTCGGCATGGGAAAGCTGGGTGGGGGGGTGAACGCGTCATCGGACATCGACCTGATCTTTATTTATGAAGACGATGGCGAAACCAGCGGCGGCACGCGCTCGCCGCTCACGACGCAGGAATTTTTCACACTGCTCGGACAGCGGCTGATCGGCGCGCTGTGGCGGAAATCACGCAGGACGGCTACGTGTTTCGCGTCGATATGCGTCTGCGCCCGAACGGCGATTCCGGGCCGCTCGTGTGCAGCCTTGGCATGCTCGAAGAATATTTTTTACGCGCAGGGTCGCGAGTGGGAACGCTATGGTGGATCAAGGGGCGTGTGGTGTCGGAGACGCAGAGCGAGTCGACGCAGCGTCTCGTGAAGCAACTCGAAGCCATCGCCACGCCGTTCATTTATCGCCGATACCTCGACTACGGCGTGATCCTCGCCATTCGCTCGCTGCATCCATCTTCCGCATTCGTCCGATGCTCAAGGTGCTCGCGCGCGCCGCCGCACATGGCTTGCTCGTGCCCGCCGTCTGCGAGCAGTTGACCGATGCGTATCTCTTTTTGCGCACGGTTGAACATCGCCTGCAATATCGCAACGATGTGCAGACGCACGCCATGCCCGTGGCCGATGACGAACGATTGCTGCTTGCGAAATCGCTCGGCTTCGCGAACTACGCGGCGCTGATGGAAAAGCTGGACGCGCATCGAGAATTCGTCGAGCAGCAGTTCGATGCGATCTTTGCCGACAAGGTAGGCGGCGAAAACGGCTGCGGCGTCACAGACGATTCGGCGGCATCGCAAATCTGGAGCAGCGCGCTCGCCGATGAATCCGCGCAGGAAGAACTCGCCGCGCGTCTCACCGGACTCGGCTTCGCGGACCCCGCGCCGGTGCTGTCGCGGCTGACGGGCGAGTGGAATTCGTCGCGTTATAACGGCTTGACGGAGCAAAGCCGCAAGCGCTTCGATATCGTCGTGCAGCGGGCGCTGGAGTCCGTGCAGTCCATCGATCCCGCGCGGCATGGTGACACCATCGCACGGCTGTTCGATCTGCTCGAAACCATCGGCAAGCGCGGCGCGTATCTCACGCTGCTGACGGAATATCCGGCGGCGCTGGAGCGCGTGCTGTCGGTGCTGTTGGGATCGCGCTGGGCGTCGGGTTATCTGATCCGCCATCCGCAATTGCTGGACGAATGGTTCGATGACGAAGCCATCGCCAGCCCGTTCGACTGGGGCGTGTTCAAGCATTCGCTGACCGCGCGGCTCGATGTTGCCGAGGACGCCGAGCATCAGATGGATTTGCTGCGGCACGCGCATCAGGCGGAAGTGTTCCGCATTCTGCTGATCGATCTCGCGGGGCATCTGACCGTCGAGCATGTGAGCGACCGCCTCTCCGAACTCGCCGATGCCGTGCTCGACGCCACCGTGCAGACCGTGTGGAAGCAGTTTCCGAAGCGGCATCGTGATGTGCCCCGTTTCTCGATCATCGCGTATGGGAAATTGGGCGGCAAGGAACTGGGCTACCTGTCCGACCTCGACCTGATCTTCCTCTACGACGATCCCGGCGACGCCGCCTCCGACATCTACACGTCCTTCGCGCGCCGCCTGATTACGTGGCTGACGGCGGCGACCGGCGCGGGCACCTTGTTCGATGTCGATCTGCGCCTGCGTCCGAACGGCGAATCCGGCCTTCTGGTGACGCGCCTCGATTCCTTCCGCCGCTATCAGATCCGCGAAGGCAATGCCGCGAATACCGCGTGGGTCTGGGAGCATCAGGCGCTGTCGCGCGCGCGTTATTGTGCCGGCGATGCCGAAATCGGTGCTGCGTTCGAGCAGATTCGCGCCGATGTGCTCACGATCGAACGCGACCCGGCGACGCTCGCGCGCGATATCGTCGAGATGCGGGAAAAAGTGGCGGCGGGGCATCCGAACCGCTCCGAACTGTTCGACCTCAAGCATGATCGCGGCGGCATGATGGATATCGAATTCATCGTGCAGTACTGGGTGTTGCTGCATTCGCGTGAGCATCGGGAATTCGTCAGGAATGCGGGGAATATCACGCTGCTGAAGATTGCGGCGCGCAGCGGGTTGATCGCCGCGGAAGAAGTGGACGCGATCGGCGCGGTGTATCGGCACTATCGCAAGTTGCAGCACACGCTGCGGCTCGAGGGCATGGAAAAGGCGCGCGTCGTGCCGGAGAACGTGCAGGGTGAGCGCGAAGCGGTGACGGCGTTGTGGGAGCGCGTGTTCGGCTGAAACGCACTGTTTTGCGCGGAGCAAGACAAAAATCGAATCCGGTCGATGAACAAGCATCGCGTGTGGGCTTGAGAATGCCGGATTCTCTTCTCAAGATTCCGCGCATCGCTTATGTCCAACACGTTCTCGCTCGCCATCGCCACGCCAACGCATCGTGGCCTGTTCTCCGCGTCTTCGTCTTATGTGCGCAGCGTGTGGGGCTTGCAGAGCGCTTGCATCGGCCGCGGCATTCCAGTGGAACTGCTGTTGCTCCCGAACCTGACGATGGTCGATCGCGCGCGCAACCTGCTCGCAAGCTTCTTCCTGCACAAGACGAACTTCACGCACATGCTCTTTCTCGATGACGACATGGGCTTCGCCGTCGATGACGTCATGCGCATGTTCGAGTGGCATCGGCTGGATGTCGTCGCGGCGATGTACGGCAGCAAGAACATCGACTGGGCGCGGATCAGGGACGCGGTGCTGACGTATCCGGACGCCGATCCTTCGTGGCTGGCGCAAGTGGCGGGGCGCATCGACGGCATGCACACCTTCCTGCGCGACACGGATTCCGCCACTGAAGCCTTGCACACGCGGATACCCGTGCGCGAGATCGGCACCGGCATCATGCTGATTTCGCGGGCGTATCTCGAACGGCTGATCGCGGCGGGTATTCCGTCAGCCGCGCCGGATGCGTCGTCCGACCATCCGGTACATGAGTTTTTCAGGCAGAAAGTGATCGACGGAAGGTTGGTCGGCGAGGACTTCTATTTCTGCAATCTCGTGCGCGAACATGGCGGTACGGTGTATGGATGCGCGTGGCCGCGCACCGTGCACAGCGGGCCGTATGATTTTGTGAGCGATGTGCAGGCGATGGCGGTGATGCGCCGCTTCACGCCGCCAGCATTTCCTTCGCATGCTTGCGTGTGGTCGCGGTGATTTCCAGCCCGCCCAGCATCCGCGCGACTTCTTCGATGCGCTTCGACTTGTCGAGTTGCGTGACCGTGCTTACCGTTCCGCCTGCATCGTCCGAGGATTTGGCGACCTGGAAATGCTGATCGCCGCGCGCCGCGACCTGCGGCAAGTGTGTAACGCACAGCACTTGACGATCGCGCCCGAGCTGATGCAGCAAGTGCCCGACGACTTCCGCCACGCCGCCACCAATGCCTGTATCCACTTCGTCGAAGATGAGCGTAGGAGTGGGACTCGCGGTGCTGGCGATCATCGCCAGCGCAAGACTGATCCGCGCCAGTTCGCCGCCCGAGGCGACCTTCGTCAGCGGCCTCAACCCCACGCCAGCATGACCGGCGACGCGGAATTCGATCTGTTCCAGCCCGTTCGCGCCGCCTTCGGCCAGCGGCACGAGCGCGACGTCGAAGCTGCCGCCCGCCATCGACAATTCCTGCATGCCTTCGGTGACGGCTTTCGATAATGCTTTCGCGGCTTTAGCGCGTGATTTGGACAGTTTTTTTGCCTCGTCCAGATACGCCTTGTGCGCTTTTTCGGCAGCAGCGTTCAACGCGTCCAGATCAGCGGTGGCATCGAGTTCGGCAAGCTGACGGCGGCGCGTTTCGTGTTCTTCCGGCAGTGCTTCGGGCTGAAGCCGGAATTTGCGCGCCGTCGAATGAAGCTGGTCCATGCGCTTCTCGACCTGCGCAAGCCGGTCAGGATCGAGTTCCAGCCGCTGCTCGTAATGCGACAGCGAGTACGACGCTTCCTGCAACTGAATCTCGGCAGGTTCGAGCGCGGCGAGCGCATCGTTCAGGGCGGGATCGATATCCGCGAGGCTGCGCAGCTTCGAGATGATGGTACCGAGTTGCGAGATCATGGCTTCGTCGGATTCGGAGAGCACGCCGAGCGCGCCCTGCACGCCATCGATCAGACTCGCCGAATGCGACAGCCGGTGATGCTCCGCGCTCACTTCTTCCCATTCGCCCGCTTGCGGCGCGAGCTTGTCGAATTCGCTCAACTGCCACGCGAACCGCTCGCGTTCCAGCTGCAGTTCGCGGTCGTGACTCTGTGCTTCGTCGACCGCGTGTTGCGCGTCGCGCCACGCGTGCCAGGCGCGGTTTACGGCGCTCGCGGTATCCGTCAAACCGGCATGCGCGTCGAAGAGTTCGCGTTGCGCATCCGGACGCATCAAGAGTTGGTGCGCGTGCTGGCCGTGGATATCCACGAGTATTTCGCCGACTTCGCGCAGTTGCGCCAGCGTCGCTGGCGTGCCGTTGATGAACGCCCGCGAACGCCCGCCCGAATCGATGACCCGGCGCAGCATCACGAGATCGCCGTCCTGCGAGAGCGCATGCTTTTCCAGCCAGCGCGTGACTTGCGGATAAACAGAGAACTCAGCGGTGATATCCGCGCGCGCCCGCCCGGTGCGCACGACGCTCGCGTCTGCGCGCGCGCCCAAAGTCAGCGCGAGGGCATCGATCAGAATGGATTTACCCGCACCGGTTTCGCCCGAAAAAACCGTAAAGCCGGAATTGAACTCGATATCTAGCGTGGCAACGATGACAAAGTCTCGAATGGCAAGATGACGGAGCATGGATGCTTCGGGGTTTCGGTTTTTCGGGTTTTCGACTCAGCAGAAGAGTCAGACGTTCGTATCCTGCGACGGATGCTCGTTCCAATGCAGCTTCTTTCGCAGCGTGGCGTACGTGCTATAGCCGACCGGATGCAGCACCGGCACCGTATGCCGCGAACGCCGCATTTCGATGGAATCGTTCAGTTCGACGGCAGTGAACGACTGCATGTCGAAGTTCACGTTCACGTCGCGCCCGCCGATGATCTGGATAGTCACCTTGGAGTCATCGGGCAGCACGATCGGTCGGTTGGAGAGCGAATGCGGCGCAATGGGCACGAGCACGAAGCCGCCCAGTTGTGGATGCAGTATCGGCCCGGACGATGACAATGCGTAGGCCGTCGAGCCGGTCGGCGTCGCCACGATCAAGCCGTCCGAACGCTGGTTGTACATGAAGTGCCCATCGACGGACACGCGCAGTTCCGCCATGCCCGAAAAGCCGCTGCGATTCACCACGACGTCGTTGAACGCGAGCGCGTGATAAATGGGCTTGTCTTCCCGCACGATGCGTGCTTCGAGCAGCGTGCGCTCCTCGCGTTCGAATTGCCCGGCGAGCATTTGCGGCACGATCTCGTGCATTTCCTTGAGCGCAATGTCGGTGATGAAACCGAGCCGCCCGTGATTCACGCCGATGAGCGGCGTCTTGTACGGCGCGAGCTGGCGTCCCACGCCGAGCATGGTGCCGTCGCCGCCGAGCACTATGGCAACGTCCGCGCGCGCGCCGATTTCCGCCACCGACAGCGCCGGATATTCGCTTACGCCGACGTCCTTTGCGGTGCCCGCTTCGAACACGACTTCGAAGCCTTGCTTCGCAAGCAGATCGGCGATGGTGCGTAGCGGCGCTTCGATGCCCGGCGTGTTGGTGCGCCCGACGAGCGCGACAGTCTTGAATTGGCCAATTTCCATGCTGGCATTACACCATAGGTACAAGGCTAAATGAACTACGTGCGGCGCGAGACGGAGAAACCGTCATCTTGCGCGCGAGCACGCACTTGTGTCTCTATACTCTATATATAGAATGGAACAAACATTGAAGTGAGCGCGGCGCGGTGCGCCGCGTCCCTTGCGCTAAAATTCGTCCATGCTAGACCCACGTGTCCAAACCCTCCTCAAGACGTTGATCGAGCGTTATATCGCCGAAGGTCAGCCGGTCGGTTCGCCGCGCGGCATTCCGGGCTGGATCTGAGCCCCACGACCATCCGCAACGTCATGTCCGATCTCGAAGACCTCGGACTCGTCGTCAGCCCGCATACCTCCGCCGGACGCATTCCCACGCCGCACGGCTACCGGCTCTTCGTCGACACCATGCTAACCGTCGAAGCCCGCGCGACGAAGCTATGACGACTGCCGTCAAAACCCGTCTGCAAGGCGAGGAGCCGCAGAAAATTCGTCGCGGCGGCAGCGGCGAGCGTGCTGTTCAGCCTGTCGTCGTTCGCCGATGTCATCCTCACGCCGCGCCGCAGTCACATGTCCAAGCAGATCGAGTTCATGCGGCTGTCGGACAAGCGCATTCTGCTCATCATCGTGACACCGGAAGGCGATGTGCAGAACCGGATGATGGCCACGCGCGACTACTCGCCCTCGCAGCTCACCTAAGCGTCCAACTATATCAACACGCATTTCGCGGGCCTGTCCTTCGACGAGGTACGCCGCCGACTTCGCGAGGAAATAGATCAGTTCGCGGCGACATGACCGCGCTAATGCAGGCCGCCGTTGTCGCGAGCACGGTGGAGACGGATCCCGGCGAGACCGTGCTCTCATCTCCGGCGAGCGCAATCTGCTCGAAGTCGCGGACCTTTCGTCCGACATGGCGCGCCTGCGCAAGTTGTTCGATTTGTTCGATCAAAAGACCAGCCTCCTGCAATTATTGCTCGATGTGTCGAGTCACGCTCAGGGTGTGCAGATCTTCATCGGCGGAGAATCGAATCTCGTGCCGATCGAGAAAATGAGCGTCGTGACGGTGCCTTACGAGGTGAACGGGAAAGATCCGTCGGCACGCTGGGCGTGATTGTGGCCCGACGCGCATGGCGTACAACCGTGTGATTCCCATCGTCGATATCGCCACGCGGTTGCTGTCGATGTCGCTCAGTCAGCAATAACGCTCTTATCTTGCCTTGCAGCGCGCCGCGAGCGTGCGCCACTCAGCCATTCGGCTAACGATGGGATTCAAAACCTGCCGCTACTATATATAATGGATCTCAACTTTTTTACGAACCGAGCGGCGGTGTTCCTTTATGCGTTTCGACCTTGAGTTGCCTTCGCAGCACAGCGCTTCACATCGCGTCGCGGTATTGCTGATCAACCTCGGCACGCCGGACGTGCCCACGCCGCGAGCGGTACGCAAATATCTCGCGCAATTCCTCTCTGATCCGCGCGTCGTCGAAATCCCGGCGATGGTCTGGCAACTTATCTTGCACGGCGCGATCCTGCCGTTTCGCAGTCGCGCATCGGCTAAAAAATATGCGCAGGTGTGGATGCCGGAAGGCTCGCCCTTGCGCGTGTATACAGAGAAGCAGGTCGAAGGCTTGCGGAGATTGTTCGCAGCGAACGACTATCAGGTGATCGTCGATTATGCGATGCGCTACAGCACGCCCGGCATCGGCGCGATGCTCAATCAGTTGAAGCTCGAAGGCACTGAACGCATTCTGCTGTTGCCTATGTATCCGCAATACTCGTCGTCCACCACGGCCACCGCGTTCGACGACGCTTTCGCTGCGCTCAGGCGCGTGCGCAATCAGCCCGAAATCCGCACCATTCGCCATTACGCCGATCATCCCGCGTATATCTCGGCGCTGGCCGAACACGTCCACGAATACTGGAAACTGCACGTCGCGCCGGATTTCCCGTCGGGCGACAAACTGGTGTTGAGTTTCCATGGCGTGCCCAAACGTACGATGGACCTGGGCGATCCTTATCACGATCAATGTCAGTTGACCGGTTCGCTGCTCGCGTCGGCGCTCGGGTTGTCGCCGGTGGAATGCCGCGTCACGTTTCAATCACGCTTCGGGCGCGCGGAATGGCTTCAGCCGTACACCGCGCCGACGCTCGCGGAACTCGGGGCAGGCGGCGTGCAGCGCGTCGATGTGTTTTGTCCGGGCTTCACGGCGGATTGCCTCGAAACCATCGAGGAAATCGGGCTTGAAGTGCGTGACGAATTCATCAAGGCGGGCGGCAAGCATTTCCACCGGATTCCCTGCCTGAACGCATCGCCGGTATGGATCAAGGCGCTCGGGGAAATTGCGGCCCAGCATCTGCAAGGATGGCCGGTGATCGTGTCGGAACCGCTGTCGGCATTGGCTTGACGCGGGTTTTTATCAGCATCGACGGATGAATTACAAGATTTCGACGGAACCCGGTGCGAAGTTACGCATTGACAAATGGTCATGGGCGGAGCGCTTCTTCAAGACGCGCTCGCTCGCAAGCGGTGCGGTCGAGAAAGGCCGCGTGAAGATCGGCGGCGCAAATGTGAAGCCGTCGAAGTACGTGCGCGTGGGCGATATCGTCGAGATCGATATCGAGCGGCTCGTGTGGCAGGTCGAAGTGCTCGGCGTCTGCGACGTGCGCGCAGACGCTTTATTCGGAAACCGAGGAAGGACGAGGACGCGCGAAACGGCTCGCCGAAGCCGAACGGCGCAAGACGTTCCGCAAACCCGCCGCCGGCATGCAGGGCAGGCCGACGAAGCGGGACCGTCGGATCATCGACAAATTTTCAGGTCAGGACTGAAGTAGTTTTCTATGGCCGCCTGCACGCCGCCGAACTCGGTTGTGCGGTCCGGGACAGCGCCGGAAGCGCGCAGATGGTGGTCGTTCCCGCAACCAGTACCAGAGCAACCACCGCGATAGATAGCAAAGGTCAATTTCATGGTACCTCCCGGCGAACGGGCGGATCCGCATGCAGATCGGGAAACGGGCGAAGGCTCAGCGGTGGTTATTGAAGCATTCGTAGGATTAGGATTAACATGTTTATGTAGTGCTTCTTGGAAGTGTAGGAGAGGGTGTCAATTCCCTCAATTTGAATTGCGCGGTGCGGCGAAATGCCTGTTACCGATTGCTTTTGAAAGCAATTTGCTTTCGTCGCGCCTTCTCCGAGCCTGCTTCGCGCCATCTTTCACCGAGATCGACCGTGAGCCACGGTTTTCGTCCGAAAAATCGACTGTCGGGCACTTGAAAAACCTTTTATGCCCCCAAGTTCTACCGCTAGTGCAAAATAGCGCAGAGCCGGAATTCAGCCGCTGCCACAATCCGTAACGGTTCGCGTGAACCGGAAAGTGCTTCGCATCCTTTACTCACAGCATTAGATATTCAGCGACATGGAAAACACGCAAGAGAATTCGCCTAGCCAGAACCCGACGCCCGCCGACGAAACCGCGCGCCAGGTCGCCGACAATCAGGCTCCTCAAACCGCTGCGCCCGCCGATGCGGCGGCCGCGCCTCAAGACGCGCCGAACGAAACGGAAGCCGCACTCGCCGAAGCGCAAGCAAAGATCGCCGCGCTTCAGGAAGAATTTCTGCGCACCAAGGCGGAAACAGAAAACGTCCGACGCCGTGGTCAGGAAGACGTGCAGAAGGCGCATAAATTCGCCATCGAGAATTTCGCGGAAAACCTGCTGCCGGTGCTCGACAGCCTCGAAGCCGCGCTGGCCGATCAATCCAGCGATCTCGCCAAGGTGCGCGAGGGCGTCGAACTGACGCTCAAGCAACTGACCGGCGCGCTGGAAAAGGGCCGCGTCGTCGCGCTGAATCCGGTGGGCGAGAAGTTCGATCCGCATCGCCATCAGGCTATTTCTATGGTGCCCGCCGAGCAGGACCCGAATACGGTTGTGACCGTGCTGCAAAAGGGTTACGTGATTTCGGACCGCGTGCTGCGTCCGGCGCTCGTGACCGTCGCCGCACCGAAGTAACGCTTCGATGGCTCAGATGCCGGTCGACACCACCGCCTTTTCCGCCTTCGGTATGCAGGAGCTGGACGCCGCCGGTTTTCGACGTCGGCCTGGCGTCCGCGGGCGACGAACTGGCCGTGATGTTCTTCTGGGTCTGGACTGCTTCAACTGCGAAATCGCCAAGAAAGCGATGCTCGCAAAGTCCGACGAAATTCGCGCGCTCCACCTGAGAAAGGGGCATTGTGAGGCGGCGGTCACCGCAGCGCGCGCAAAGATCAGCGCGGTAGCGGAGTAGCAAAAAAGTTATAGACCGCATCACTTTCAGGGTCTTGAAATCGAAATCGGCGGGCTTATCTTGCTTACAGGTAATGAATTTTGGGCGTTCGGCCCGGTAATCGACGACTCAAAACGGGCGCACAACCCGCCGCAACATCACTGCGATCAAAGTTAGGAGAGTATAAAAAATGGGCAAAATCATCGGCATCGACCTCGGCACCACGAATTCGTGCGTGGCGCTGATGGAAGGTAGTTCGGTCAAGGTCATCGAAAACTCGGAAGGCGCGCGCACCACGCCGTCGATCATCGCGTATATGGATGACAACAAGATCCTCGTCGGCGCGCCGGCGAAGCGTCAGTCGGTCACCAACCCGAAGAACACGCTGTACGCGGTCAAGCGCCTGATCGGCCGCCGCTTCGACGAGAAGGAAGTTCAGAAGGACATCAACCTGATGCCCTACAAAATCGTCAAGCACGACAACGGCGACGCATGGGTCGAAGCCCACGGCAAGAACCTCGCGCCGTCGCAGGTTTCGGCTGAAGTGCTGCGCAAGATGAAGAAGACCGCCGAAGACTACCTCGGCGAGCCGGTGACGGAAGCCGTCATCACGGTGCCTGCTTATTTCAACGACAGCCAGCGTCAGGCAACAAAGGACGCAGGCCGCATCGCCGGTCTGGAAGTGAAGCGCATCATCAACGAGCCGACGGCAGCCGCGCTGGCGTTCGGTCTCGACAAGGCTGAAAAGGGCGACCGCAAGATCGCCGTGTTCGACCTCGGCGGCGGCACGTTCGACATCTCGATCATCGAAATCGCGAAAGTGGACGGTGAAAAGCAGTTTGAAGTGCTCTCGACGAACGGCGATACGTTCCTCGGCGGTGAAGACTTCGACCAACGCATCATCGATTACATCATCGGCGAGTTCAAGAAGGAGCAGGGTGTCGATCTGTCGAAGGACATGCTCGCGCTGCAACGCCTGAAGGAAGCCGCTGAAAAGGCCAAGATCGAACTGTCGTCCACGGCGCAGACCGACATCAACCTGCCGTACATTACGGCGGATGCATCGGGTCCGAAACACTTGAACCTCAAGTTCACGCGCGCCAAGCTGGAAGCGCTGGTCGAGGAACTGATCGATCGCACCATCGAGCCGTGCCGCATTGCGATCAAGGACGCAGGCGTGAAGGTCGGCGAAATCGACGACGTGATTCTCGTCGGCGGCATGACGCGTATGCCGAAAGTGCAGGAAAAGGTGAAGGAGTTCTTCGGCAAGGATCCGCGTCGTGACGTGAACCCGGACGAAGCCGTTGCAGTCGGCGCCGCGATTCAAGGTCAGGTTCTGTCGGGCGACCGCAAGGACGTGCTGCTGCTGGACGTGACGCCGCTGTCGCTGGGCATCGAAACGCTCGGCGGCGTAATGACCAAGATGATCAACAAGAACACTACGATCCCGACGAAGCACGCGCAAGTGTATTCGACGGCGGACGACAGCCAGTCGGCCGTGACCATCAAGGTGTATCAGGGCGAGCGTGAAATGGCCGCGGGCAACAAGCTGCTCGGCGAATTCAACCTCGAAGGCATTCCGCCCGCACCGCGCGGCGTGCCGCAGATCGAAGTGACCTTCGACATCGACGCGAACGGCATTCTGCACGTCGGCGCGAAGGACAAGGCGACCGGCAAGGAAAACAAGATCACCATCAAGGCGAACTCGGGTCTGACGGACGCGGAAATCGACAAGATGGTGAAGGACGCCGAAGCGAACGCGGAAGAAGATCACAAGCTGCGTGAACTGGCCGACGCGCGTAATCAGGGCGATGCGCTGGTTCACAGCACGAAGAAGGCTGTCGCTGAGTACGGCGATAAGGTGGAAGCTTCGGAGAAGGAAAAGATCGAAGCCGCGCTGAAGGAACTGGAAGACACGCTGAAGGACAACTTGGCGGACAAGGCAGCGATCGACGCGAAGGTGGAAGCGTTGGCAACGGCATCGCAGAAGCTGGGCGAGAAGATGTATGCCGACATACAGGCACAGCAAGGCGCGGCCAGCGCGGCAGCGGGTGCGGATGCATCGGCGGATGCGGGCGCAAGCCAACACGCTGACGATGTGGTCGACGCCGACTTCAAGGAAGTGAAGAAGGATTAAGGAAGGACTAAGTTGTTTGAGGCGCGCGACTGACAACGGTCGCGCGCCTTTTCGGTGATATGACCGGGACGCGTTGGGCGTCTTACGTGTAACGCGCCTGGCGAGCTTTACGGCTCTCCGGGCACGTTGTTTTTTCAGAGGCGCTTCGTTTGATGAAGCGCCGGAAGTATCTGACAGGATCCGTCGCGGGTCAAGCGCGGCGGCATCGAACCGACATGGCGAAACGGGATTACTACGACGTTCTGGGCGTAGCAAAAAACGCGAGCGACGACGAGATCAAGAAGGCGTATCGCAAGCTCGCGATGAAGTATCACCCTGACCGCAATCCGGATAACAAGAAGGCGGAAGAGAGTTTCAAGGAAGGCAAGGAAGCCTACGAAATGCTCTCCGATACGCAAAAGCGCGCCGCGTACGATCAGTACGGCCACGCGGGTGTCGATCCGAACATGGCGGGCGCGGGCGCGCAAGGCTTCGGCGGCTTCGCCGATGCGTTCGGCGACATCTTCAGCGACATCTTCGGTCAGGCGGCTGGCGGCGCGGGTGCGCGCGGCGGACCGCAGGTGTATCGCGGCGCGGACTTGCGCTACAGTATGGAAATCACGCTGGAGCAGGCGGCGCACGGCTACGACACGCAGATTCGCGTGCCGAGCTGGGTCAATTGCAACGTCTGCCACGGCTCGGGCGCGAAGGCGGGCACCAAGCCGGAAATTTGCCCGACGTGTCATGGCCAGGGCCAGGTGCGCATGTCGCAGGGCTTTTTCAGCATCCAGCAGACATGCCCGAAGTGCCACGGCACCGGCACGTACGTTCCAGATCCCTGCACGAATTGCCACGGTCAGGGCAAAGTGAAGGAAACGAAGACGCTGGAAGTGAAGATTCCGGCGGGCATCGACGACGGCATGCATATCCGTTCGGCGGGAAATGGCGAGCCGGGCATCAATGGCGGTCCGAGCGGTGATTTATACGTGGAAATCCACATCAAGCAACATTCCGTGTTCGAGCGCGACGGCGAAGATCTGCATTGCCAGATGCCGATTTCGTTCACCACGGCGGCGTTGGGCGGCGAGATCGAAGTGCCGACGCTGGCAGGCCGCGCGAGCTTTACGGTGCCGGAAGGCTCGCAGTCGGGCAAGACGTTCCGCTTGCGTGGCAAGGGCATCAAGGGTTTGCGTTCGAGCATCGCGGGCGATTTGTACGTGCACGTGCAGGTGGAAACGCCGGTCAAGCTCACGGATCAGCAACGCGATTTGCTGAAGCAGTTCGAGAAGTCGCTGTCGGAAGGCGGCGCGCGGCATAGTCCGCAGAGCAAGAGCTGGTTTGACCGCGTGAAGAGCTTCTTCGACTGATCTCCTCTCAGTCGTTGGCATGACGATGAAAATTGAAGAGCGCGGCGCGGTTTACGCGCTGCTCGACGATTGCGATGCGATCACCGAAAGGCGGTCGAGTCGTTTGTACACGGACTTTGTTTGCGAACATGTCTGTGTGGATGGGCATACGCTCGCAGAAGTGTGTGCGTCTGTTCAGCGCGATTTGCCGAGTGGGTTGCATGCGGTCGTCGTCGCGGATTATGAGTTCGGGTGGAATCTTCAGTTGGGTTCGGTCGAGCGCGGTGGGGATCATGCGTTGCGCGTGTTGATGTTTCGTTCGTGTGCGTTCTTGTCTCGTGAAGAAGTCAGTGCCTGGCTAGTCGATGATGCAATCGCAGGCGTCGGCGGCATCGAACCGAGCAAAGGTGCATGGGCAAAATGAATCAAAATCCACGCCGAGGCCCACGTTCGGCCCCACAGCCTCGCGCACCGCGCGCACGTTGTCAATCACGCCCTGAACCTTGTCGAACGTATCGATGATCTGCAACTCTTCCGAGCCGTTCATCTTCACGGCCTTGAAGCCGTGCTCGACGACCGCGCGGGCATTGTTCGCCACATCGCTCGGACGGTCGCCGCCGATCCACGAATACACCTTGATCTTGTCGCGCACCTTGCCGCCGAGCAGTGCATGCACCGGTACGCCGTGGTGCTTGCCGAGAATGTCCCACAACAAGTCTTCGATATTGCGCGGATCCTTGCCGACGAGATAGTCGGCGAGTTCATCGACGGCGGCGGCGACCGGTCAGCCGCACGGTGCTGCGTGAGGCGCTGAGCATGCTGACATTGAAGGGATTGGTCGAATCACGGCCTAAGGGCGTCGTGCACGCGCGTGCGCATGCACGACGCCCGGAATCTGCTGGATGCCGACATGCTCGACTGGCATTCGTGTGTTGCTCCGCCCATGCAGCTCGCGCTCAAACTCCAAGGAAATGCGCGAGATAATCGAGCCGTTCGCGGCGTCTCTCGCCGCCGACAATCACGATCCCGCCACGCGCGAACGCCTAACGAAAGCGCACGACGCCATGGTCGCCGCGCAGAACGTCGATGAATGCACGCCGATCTCGATTTCCACGTCTGCGTGCTCGCCGTGTGCAGCAACGAATTGCTGATTCCGCTTGGCACGCTGATCGAGCGCACGCTCGAAGGGCAGTTGCGGCTGAACGCCAAACGCGCCGACGTGTACAATGCATCATTGGTGAGACATACCGCCGTTATTCGATGCGATCATCGCCCGCGATGCGAACGCCGCCCGCCGCGCAATGGCCGACTTGCTTGGCGTGACGCGGGGCGGATCGAAAGCTGATGTCACAGTTCCGAATAGGCGTCTTTTTCGAGATAGCGATAGAGTGTGACTCTTGCCACTCGCGCGTTGACCTACTGGGGGCGGGTGACCTTGCCGCCTGCCTGACGAATGCGCTCGCACGCATCGGCGTGCGTTATCGACTTCCAGCGCGATATGGCCGTAGGCCGTGCCCATGTCGTAACTTCTGTGCCCCAGTTGTAGGTCAGTTCGAGCACGCTGTTCTCGCTCTGGCGCAGCACTTTCATGCCGAGAACCTTGGTTGTAAAAATAGATGGAACGCTGCAGGTCGCCGACGCGCAGCATCGTATGAAGGAGTCGCATGATGGGGGCCTGTTGTGTGGTGTGGTTGCGGGGAAAACAGGAAATTGTACCGTCGGCGATTTGCGTGCGCTCAGAGCGCAGGCAGCAAGTCCGGCGGATGATGTTTCAACGTATGCCGCGCCTCGCGGAACTCCGGAAAGATGGATTCGACCGTCTGCCAGAAACGCGGACTATGGTTCATCTCACGCAAATGTGCGAGTTCGTGCGCGACCACATAATCGATGATCGACATCGGAAAGTGAATCAGCCGCCAGCTGAGGCGAATCTTGCCATCGCTGGAGCAACTGCCCCAGCGCGTTATCGCCGATGACAACGCATACGCGCGATATTCCACGCCGAGCTTCGGCGCATACACCGCGAGCCGCTCGCCGAAGATGCGCTTCGCTTCCGATTGCAGCCAGCCTTGCACGCGATCCTGGATCTGCTGCGCATCGGCGAGCGCGGGAAGCGTCAGAGAAAGCGCGTTGGTTTCTGCATCGAACGACAGGGCGCTTGCGCCTGTGACCAAAGACACGCGAATGATCTTGCCGAGAAAAGGAAACTCCGCGCCATCCTTCCAGTCAATGCGCGGTAACGCACGCTGCTCCACACGTGTCTGCCATTCGGTGAGCTTCTTGAAAATCCAGGCCTGCTTGTCACCGATCGCGTTTTCGATATCTGCAATCGTCACCCAGCGCGGCGCGGTAATCGATAAACCCGTCCCGTCGATGCAAAAGCCGATGGTCCTTCTAGACGACCGCTTCAACCGATAGTCCAGCGCACGCGCGCCCAACGTGATGCGGCGAATGCGTTCGCCGTCGCGCAGAGAAGCGGGCGCAGAAAGCACGGGCGCATGCTCGAACGACAGATCGAGCTGCGTATTGTCTAGCGCGACGGCGGAACGCTGCCGCGATGGAAGCTTCTGCATCGGTTCGGCTTTGCGCTCACGGCACAGGAATGACGAGAAGAACGAGTGTAAGGCACGCGGCGGCTCGACCAGAGTTCGATGCGAGACCGCGTCAGCGGCCTGCGCCCGCAGCGCCGGCTTCATCCGGATGCGTGTTCGATGCGCCGTAAGCCAGCGAATCGATCCGGCGCATTTCCGTTTCGATCCAGTTCTCGACGCGTGTGTTCACTTCCTCGAACGTGAGGTTACCGTCTCGATCGGCAAGCCGATCGAGACGGTAACTATACCCGGATATTTGATGAACGAATTGCGCGGCCACAGGTGACCCGCGTTATGCGCAATCGGCACAACCGGCGCGCCCGTCTCTTGTAATTGCCTTGACTGCCAACCTTCGTGCGCGTGCCTTCGGGAAACATGATGACCCACGCGCCTTCGGCCATGCGCGCTTTGCCCTGACGTGTGACCGATGCAAACGCATTGCGCCCCCTGACTGCGGTCAATATGCACCATCTTCAGCATGCCGAGCGCCTAGCCGAAGAACGGCACGAACAGCAATTCACGCTTGAAGACATAGCAGAGCGGACGCGGCGTCAGCGCGGGAAACGCGAGCGTTTCCCGCGCTGATCTTGGACAAGAGCACGGCAGGACCATCGGGCAGATTCTCCATGCCCTGAATGGTGTAGCGAATGCCGATCAGATGCCTCAACACAACGATGGTCGACTTGCACCAGCCCGCCGCCATCCAGTAACGGTTGCGCGCATGCATGAACGGAAACACGATGGTCGCGTACGGCACGGTGTACACGACGAAGTAGACCATCAACAACAAGGAACGAAGCGCACGGAAAGTTTTTGAAGCTCCGTTCAGTCTCGATGACGCGCGAGAAAACCGAGCGCCGCGCCGGCCTGCAGATCACGCAACGAATCGCCCACGACCGGCGTATCTTCCGGATCAATCTCGAACCGGTCGATGATCTGTTGCAGCATGCCGGGCTTTGGCTTTCTGCAATCGCACTGATCCTCGGCAGTATGCGGACAGAAGAATACGGCATTGATACGCCCGCCGACGGCAGCAGCTGCGCGATTCATCTTCTGATGTCATGGCGTTTAACGCGGCCATGCCGAACAGACCGCGCCCGATGCCCGACTGATTCGATGCAATCGCCACGCGATAGCCCGCCTGATTCTGACGCGCGATGGCCTCCAGGCTGCCGGGAATGGCAACCCATTCGTCCGGCGATTTGATGTGAAAGCATCAGAATCGACATTGATGACGCCATCGCGGTCGAGGACCACCAGTTTTCTGTTCATGACCATGATGGCGTTGTCTTATGCGGCGAGCTTGGAAATGTCCGCGACGCAATTTATCTGCTGATGCAGCGCGTTCAGCAACGCGAGACGGTTGTTGCGCAGCGCGGGGTCTTCGGCGTTCACCATCACATCGTCGAAGAACTGGTCGACGGGTTCGCGCAATGCGGCGAGCGCGGACAGCGCTTCCGTGTAGTTGTACGCGGCGAGTTGCGATTGCACACGCGGCGTCACTTGTTCGATCTGCGCGTGCAGGTTCTTCTCCGCCGCTTCGACCAGCGATTCCGGCTTCACGGCAGCAGGCGCGCCTTGCTCAGACTTCTTGAGGATATTCGAAATCCGCTTGTTCGCCGCCGCCAGCGACGATGCTTCCGGCAGCGCCGCGAACGCGCGAAGGGCTTCGAGACGCGCGACGATGTCACCCAGACGCGTGGGGTTCAGGCTCAGCACGGCTTCGATATCGTTCGCTTCGAAGCCGCGTTCGCGCAGCAGGCCGCGCAGGCGGTCGAGGAAGAACGCGTACACGGCTTCCTGCGAATCCGCGACTTGCGGCACACCCACGAACCGGCGCTGTGCCGCCGCGATGAGTTCGCGCAGATCGATCGGCAGCTTTTTTTCCAGCAGGATGCGCAGCACGCCGAGCGCATGACGACGCAGTGCGAACGGATCCTTCTCGCCCGTCGGCGCGAGACCGATGCCCCAGATGCCGACGATCGTTTCCAGCTTGTCGGCCAAAGCGACCACAGCGCCGATGCCCGTCGAAGGCGTTTCATCGCCCGAGAAGCGCGGCTGATAGTGCTCCGAGCACGCCAGCGCGACTTCTTCCGGTTCGCCGTCGTGACGCGCGTAGTACGTGCCCATCGTGCCTTGCAGCTCGGGAAATTCGCCGACCATGTCGGTGAGCAAATCCGCCTTCGCCAGACGCGCGGCGCGGCGCGTCAGCGCGGCATCGACACCGACCATCGGCGCGATTTCGTCTGCGAGCGCTTCGAGGCGTTCGACGCGTTGCAGCGCCGAGCCGAGCTTGTTATGATACACGACGTTCGCCAACAGCGGCACGCGATCTTCCAGGCGCTTCTTCTTGTCCTGCGTGAAGAAGAACTTGGCATCGGCGAGACGCGGGCGCACCACGCGCTCGTTGCCCTCGATGATCTCGCCGGGCGTCTGCGTATCGATATTCGACACGATCAGGAAGCGCGAGCGCAGTTTGCCGTTCTGATCAGTGAGCGCGAAATACTTCTGGTTCGTCTGCATCGTGAGGATGAGACATTCCTGCGGCACTTGCAGGAATTCATCGTCGAAGCGGCATTCGTAGACGACCGGCCATTCGACCAGTGCGTTCACTTCGTCCAGCAGTGATTCCGGCATCACCACGCGATCTTCGCCCGCGAACGCTTGCAACTGCGTGCGGATGGATTCACGGCGATCGTCGAAATTGGCGACGACGTGGCCTTTGGTGCGAATCGTTTCGGCGTAGTCATCGGCATTCGGAATGGCGATGAAATCCTTCGACATGAAACGATGGCCAATGGTCGTGTCGCCCGCATCGACGCCGAGCGCGCTGACGGGCACGGCGTTGCGGCCATGCATGGCGATCAGACGCTGCACCGGACGCACGAACTGCACGCTGGTGCCGTCCGGACGCTGATACGTCATGACCTTCGCAATAGGCAACCTGGCCAGCGATTCATCGAGCGCGGCTTGCAGGCCCACGGCCAACGTCGCGCCCGGCGCGGCATAGCGCAGGAAGAACGATTCGGCCTTGCTATCCTGCGCGCGTTCCAATTCCGAAATGGGGAAGTCCGCGAAGCCGAGCGCCGCGAGTTTCTTGGCTAGCGGCGGCGTGGGATTGCCTGACCGGTCCAGCGCGACGGAAACCGGCAGCACTTTTTCGCGCACCTGCTTTTCCGGCGCGACATCGCGCACATTCTTGATGAGCACGGCGAGGCGGCGCGGCGTCGCGTACTTCTCGAACTCGGGCGCGCCTTCGATCAGATCGCGCGCAGCCAGACGTTCGACGATGCCATCCGCAAACGCGGTGCCGAGACGCGCGAGCGCCTTCGGCGGCAATTCTTCGGTGAGCAGCTCGACGAGGAGAGTGGCGGTGTTGGATTGCGTCATTGTTCTGTCGAGCCTCGTCAAACCTGTTCGTTGTTGCCAGGAGGCGTGCTTTCCCGCTTGAGCGGCGGTGTCCATGCCGGACGCCGCCGCTTCCTCGCTGTCGGAGACGAGATCGCGGGCGCCGGGCACGACGTTGCCGAGCATCGGGAAGCCAAGGGCTTCGCGCGAGTCGTAGTAAGCCTGCGCGACCAGACGCGATAGGGCACGAATGCGGCCGATATACGCCGCGCGCTCCGTCACGGAAATGGCGCCGCGCGCATCGAGCAAATTGAACGTGTGGCCGGCCTTCAGCACGAGTTCGTAGGCGGGCAGCGCGAGATTTACATCGATCATCTTCTTCGCTTCTTCTTCGTAGCTCTTGAAGATGTGGAACAGCAGATCGACGTTGGCGTGCTCGAAATTATAGGTCGATTGCTCGACTTCGTTCTGGTGATAGACATCGCCATAACTCAGTTGGCGACGCACACGGCCGTTCGGACCGTCTTTTTCCCACTCGGTCCACACGAGGTCGTACACGTTCTCGACCTTTTGCAGATACATGGCGAGACGTTCGAGACCGTAAGTGATTTCGCCGAGCACTGGCTTGCAATCCAGACTGCCCGCTTGCTGGAAGTACGTGAACTGCGTCACTTCCATGCCGTTGAGCCACACTTCCCAGCCGAGACCCCACGCGCCGAGCGTCGGATTTTCCCAGTCGTCTTCGACGAAGCGCACGTCGTTCTGTTTCAGGTCGAAGCCGAGCGCTTCGAGCGAGACGAGGTACAGGTCCAGGATGTTTTCCGGCGCGGGCTTCAGCACCACCTGATACTGATAATAATACTGCAGGCGGTTCGGGTTCTCGCCGTAACGGCCGTCCTTCGGGCGGCGTGACGGTTGAACATAGGCGGCGCGCCACGGCTCCGGGCCGATTGCGCGCAGGAACGTGTGGACGTGCGAGGTGCCAGCGCCGACTTCCATGTCGATCGGCTGGAGCAGCGCACAGCCCTTGTCGTTCCAGTAGGACTGCAGCGTCAGAATGATTTGCTGGAAAGTGAGCATGATTGCCTTTGATGCGGACCGGAAGAGCACTCGCTGCAATGCGTTGCGTGAGCGAGACTGCGAGGCGCGGCTGAGGTGCGTTTCATTCTAGCGTATGGCGAGGGCGGAGGTGTGTGGGGGGGGGCGTGCGTGCGGTGCTCGGAGAAAGGCGTGGGTGAATGCTGTTTATCGGTCGGGATGTCTTATTTTGTTGCGCGTTTTGAAGCAGTCGTGGGCATAAAAAACGCCGTGCTAGAGTCCGCGCGAGGCGAGAAGAACAGATCCTCCATTGCGGGTGAAATCGACTAGATAAATTGAATAGATGAAAGCTGATCAAACCACGTACAAGACCGCGCTGGGCCATTATCGCAATGGACAGTTCGAGCAGGCGTTGCAGGCGCTTCACCCGCTTCTGACGCAAACGCCCGTCGATGCCGAAGCACTGAACCTTGCTGCAATCTGCGCCATTGACCTCGGTCGGAACGAGGAAGCACAGGCGTTCTTGCAGCGAGTCGTCGCTGCAAATCCGAAAGCGGCTGGTATCCACGTCATCAACCTGGGCAATCTGCTACTGGACCGGCGCAGCTTGCCGGAGGCTGAGCTTGCGTTGAGACAGGCCGCGGCGCGGCTGCACCCGGACGATCCGGTTGTCCTGTGTAATCTGGCGGGCGTGCTGACCGCGACCAATCAGCTGGAGGAGAGCGAAGCCTTTTACCGCTAGGCGTTGAGCATCGATCCTGAATGCACGATGTTCAATCTGTCGCTCGTCCTGCTGAGCCAGGGACGTTACACCGAGGCATGGCCCGCGCCTCGATCCGCGATTGCCGGATCAGGAGATGGTTGTTCCGGACATGGACTGTGCTCAGTGGAACGGTGAATCGTTGCAGGGCAAAGCCATTGTCGTGTTTGTCGCGAACAAGGCTTTGGCGATGGCTTGCAGTTCAGCGCTATTTCTCTTTGCTGAGCGCGCGGAGCGGCGAAGCTCACGCTGGTCTGCGCCAAAGCACCGAACGTCTGTTCTTGGATGTCGAAGGCCTCAGCCGATGCGTTCGTCCGGAAGAACTTCACACGGTTCCGCGTCCGGATTTCTGGTGCTTTTCCATGAGTCTGCCGCGTCTTTTCAACACTACGTTTGACACCATTCCGTGCGACATGCCTTACTTGCGGCCTGTGCCCGAAGAAGCGGAAAGGTGGGCGCAGTGGCTGCCGGCAGGGAAACCTCGCGTCGGATTCGTCTGGGCGGTCGATCCGCGCGCATGCAATCCGTATCTCAATGCGATCGACCGGCGCCGCTCGGTCAGTGCGTCGACTTTCCTGCAGCTGCTGCGGATTACTGGCATCACGTTCATCAGCTTTCAAAAAAGGCGAGGCAAGTGTTGTGCAATTGGCCGATATTCCGGCCGGCCTGCGGCCCTTCGATCCGTGCCTGACGTGACCGATTTCACGGATACGGCGGCGATCGTGACATCGCTCGATCTGGTCATGGGCGTCGATACATCGGTTATGCATCTGGCCGGTGCGATGAACAAGCCCGTATGGATCCTGTCGCGCTTCGATGGCTGCTGGCGATGGCTGCGCGATCGGGATGATTCGCCGTGGTATCCGTCGGCGCGGGTGTTTCGGCAGAGGCGGAGTGGTGATTGGGATGAGGTGATCGAAGAGGTGGCGCAGGTGTTGAGAGACTGGGCGGCGCTACATCACTGAGTTCTGGACCAAATGAGGCAACGCCGCCCCTGATGGCGTCGATCAACCCCGCCGCCGCCCCGGCGCAAACGCAAACGCCAGCGACACCACAATCACCGTGACATTCCCGCTGGTCACATAAGGCGTACTCCCCGACGTCCCTTGCACGCGCGCTTCGAGCACACCCGTCGTGAACGTCGGCAGCTTCGACACGACCTTGCCATCCGCGCCGATCACCGCCGTCATGCCGGTGTTCGTTGCACGCAACATCGGACGTCCGGTTTCAAGCGAACGCATGCGCGCAATCTGCAAATGCTGATCCAGCGCGATGGTTTTGCCGAACCACGCGAGATTCGTCGCATTGACAAGAATCCCTGCAGGCGTTTCCTGATTGCGGATCGTATGCGCGATCTCTTCGCCGAAAATGTCCTCGTAGCAGATATCGACGGCGATCGGCTGGTTCTTCACGAAGAACGCTTTCTGCGCGGGACCACCCGCGAGATCACCGAGCGGAATGCCCATCATTCGCACGAACCAGTGGAAGCCGAGCGGCACGAATTCGCCGAAGGGCACGAGATGATGCTTGTCGTAGCGATAGACCTCGTTGATGCCAGGCGTGATGCCGAACAGGCTGTTCGTGTAGTCAGTCGTCCCCCCGCCGGGGAGGAGCGTCATGCCAATCGCACCAAACAGAATCGACGAACCCGTACGGTCCGAAAAGCTGCGGATCGCGGAGGCGAAATCCTGGGGCACCTGCACGGCGAGAATCGGCAGCGCGGTTTCGGGCGTGACGATCAGATCAGCGGTTTTTTCGGTAATGAGCCGCTTGTACAACGCGAGCGATTCATCGACGCCCGATTGCTCGAATTTCATCTCCTGCTTCACATTGCCTTGCAGCAGCCGCACGGTGAGCGGCGCGTTGGTGGGCGTCGTCCATTGAACGAACGAGAGCAGCACGCCCGCGACGATCAACGCGAGCGCGACGAACGCAGGCATCATCGCCTGAGAGCGAGTTTTTCTTAGAGTAAAAGCCTGCACAACCAGCGCCGCAAACAACGCCAGCACCCACCCGACGCCATACACGCCCGCCACCGCGCCAAAGCTGGCTAAAGGTCCGTCGACTTGCGCATAGCCGCTCGCAAGCCACGGAAAGCCGGTGAAAATCAGTCCGCGCAGCCATTCACCTAGCGCCCATGCCGACGCAAAAGCAAACGCGCCGTGCCATATCGGCGCGAAGCGCGGAGCCGAGTCGATGTCGCGTGATGTGGCGGCGTCTTCATCACCTAAACGGGCGCGACCCGCGACGAGCGACCAGACCGCGCTCGACAACGCCGGATACAACGCGAGATAAAGCGAGAACAACGCGACGGCGGCCGCCGCGAGCAGCGCGGCCATCCCGCCGTAGACGTGCATGCTGACGTAAAGCCACCATACGCCCGTTACGAAATTGCCGAAGCCGAACGCCCAGCCCGTCGCCGCCGCGCTCAGCCAGCCCTTCGTGCGCGACAGCCACGCGAAGAACAGCGTGAAGATGACGAGTTCGAGCCACCCGCCGTGCGGCGTAGGCGCGAACGACAGCGTGTTGGCCGCGCCGAGCACCGCCGCGACGAGGTAATGCCAGAACGGCAGAGCGCGCGGCGAATCGGTGGCGGCAGACGAAGGCGTCGCGTTGCGTTGACGGGACAAGGAACGGAACGGTGAATCGGCCATTGGATGTTGCGTTCGGCGGGGAGGGCGGGGTGACAGAATAAATCAGTTAAATGACGGCTGATCGAAGCCATCATCTCGAAGAGGCTGCGCGGCGGCATGCACCAGGCCGCGCATGCCGATGTTTCGAACGAAGCGTCAGTCGCGCAGTTCGCCCTCATCGTCGTCCGCGCGCAAATGCTGTTGCGCGAGGTTCAGCACGCGCCGCACGAGCAGCACATGGATTTGCCGCGCATCGCCGCGCTGAATCTCGAACACGAAATCGTCGATGCGCACCTTCTCGCCGCGATGCGGCACGCGCCCGAACCGATGCGTCACGAGTCCGCCGATGGTATCGACTTCCTCATCGGAGAAATCGGTGCCGAATTCCTCGTTGAACTGTTCGATGCCCGTCAGTGCGCGTACCCGATGCTTGCCATCCAGCGTGGCGATTATATTGCCGGCTTCCTCATCGAAGTCATATTCGTCTTCGATATCGCCGACGATCTGTTCCAACACGTCTTCAATGGTGATAAGGCCCGCGATGCCACCGTATTCATCGACGACGATGGCAATGTGATTACGGTTCACGCGAAAGTCATGCAGCAGCATGTTGAGGCGTTTGGACTTCGGAATGAATACGGCGGGGCGCAGCATGCCGCGCACGTCGAACTCTTCCTCGGCGTAATAGCGCAGCAAGTCTTTTGCGAGCATGACGCCGATGACGTTGTCGCGATTGCCCTCGTACACCGGATAGCGCGAGTGCGCTTTTTCCAGCACGAAGGAAATGAATTCGGCGGGGGTGTCGGAGATGTTGATCGAGTCTATCTGAGCACGCGGAATCATGATGTCGCGCGCGCAGAGGTCGGAGACCTGGAAGACACCTTCGATCATCGAGAGCGAATCGGCGTCGAGGAGATTTCGCTCGTGTGCGTTTTGCAGCACTTCGAGCAATTCGTCGCGCGTTTCGGGCTTGTGCGAGATGAAATCGATCAGACGTTCGAGAAGCGAACGCTTTTCCTGAGGTTTTTCGGAGTGGCGTCGACTGGGATAAGGTTCGTTCATAGCGGTGCGCCCGGCATCCCGGGCGCGTTTTTACGGAAAGTTAAGCATACACCAAGGAAAAATGCGGGCAGCGTGGGGCGGCGCGCACGGTGCAGTCGATGCTAGCCGATAAATATGCGGGCAGCATGTCCGGCGTGATTCGATAGCCGAATGGCGGCGTGATGGTGCGGCGGTCACTTCTCGCAATCTCCCGCCCGGCACCGCCTCAACAACCCCTCCAGCGCTCGGTCCGGCATTCCGCTTTCCCGCATCGCATAGACCGTCCGGCTGACGTAATCGAGCGGCGTGCCATAGCGGCCTGTTGCGCAGCCCAAACCCCGTGTGCACGATGGGATCCGCCAGCTTGCCCCTATAGGACGGAAGCCCCGCACCGCATCACGAACGCGAGCGGCGACCATCGGCGAGCGTGCACGGCAGCCAGCCGGTCAGTACGATCCCATCGGCATTTCACGCCGCCACAGGACTTCGAGGTGTGGAGTCGCGGTTTCGCCTGCGAGCCGGAATGCCATGCCGGTAACGATCCGCCGCGATCCAGCGCGAGCACGAATCTCGGCTGTTTTGGCGTCCCGCGATTCACCCGCGACCACAAATACAGCCCGCGATGGTAGCCGTGCACCTTCTTGCCGCGCACGGCTTCGACCGTCGGCAGGCCCGGGTTCCAGATCAGCGATCCATAGCCGAATATCCGTACATCGAACTTGCCGTCCCAATGGGCGAACGTGGCTTCGCGCGACGCGGCCAGCTCTTCGTCGGTCAGAAGCGGAGAGTCGACGAGGACGGGCGGATAGTCCGAGCATGTCGTCGCGGGAAGGCCAGGTTCGGGAGGGTCGGGAAACTTGTCGTTCACGGCAGGTTCGGTCGTCGGACCGAAAAGATCGTCAATCGTCGGTCAGAGGCAGGTAAGGGTCGGAAAAAAACCGAGAGACTTCATGATATCCGTCTCGATTGATTCCATCTCTTCCGCCTCGCTCTCGACTTCGTGATCGTAGCCCTGCGCATGCAGCGCGCCGTGCACGATCAGCTGCACATAGTGCGCTTCGAGCGGCTTGCCTTGCTCGTTCGCCTCGCGCTCGACGACCGGGCAGCACAGAATCAAATCGCCCACGACCGGGTCTCCCTCGGTCTCGGCGTAAGCGAAGGTGAGCACGTTCGTCGCGTAATCCTTGTGACAATACGTGCAGTTCAGCAACCGTCCTTCCTCTTCATCGACGAAACGAACGGTCAGTTCCGCGTCCGCAAACAGCGTCGCCTTGATCCACTTCGAGACCGCCGCACGTGTCAGTATCGACTTGTGCGACGGATACGCCTTCGCGGCGGGAAACTGAATCGACAGGTTCAGATGATGCATCCTTCCTTCCTTTGCGCTGCGCGCTGAGCCGCTTCCGCCAAAGCCGCGTCTTTCTGCGACTGCGCGTCATAAGCCTCGACTATGCGCGCCACCAGCAGATGCCGCACGACATCGGCGGACGTGAAATGCGTAATGGCGATGCCACGCACTTCCGACAGCACATGCTGCGCTTCGATCAGCCCGCTCTTGTAGCCGCGCGGCAGGTCGACCTGCATGGTGTCGCCGGTGACGACCGCCTTCGAACCGAAGCCAATACGCGTCAGGAACATCTTCATCTGTTCGGGCGTGGTGTTCTGCGCCTCGTCCAGAATGATGAACGCGTGATTCAGCGTACGACCGCGCATGTACGCGAGCGGCGCGATTTCGATCATCTGCCGCGCGAACATTTTCGCGGTCTTGTCGAAGCCGCGCAGATCGTAAAGCGCGTCGTACAGCGGACGCAGATACGGATGACTGTCTGCGCGAGATCGCCCGGCAGAAAACCGAGCCGTTCGCCCGCTTCCACAGCTGGACGCGTCAGCATGATGCGCTTGACCTGATCGCGCTCCAGCGCATCGACGGCGCAGGCGACCGCGAGATACGTCTTGCCCGTGCCCGCCGGCCCGATGCCGAACGTCACGTCATGCTGAAGAATCTGCTTGAGATATTCGCGTTGCGCAGGCGAGCGGCCGCGCAGATCGGCGCGGCGCGTGTAGAGCTTCGAGCCGTGATCTTCATCATCGCCGAGATCGATGGTCGCGCTCGGTTCATCGAACGGATGATCCAGATCGCCGCGAAAACGCGGATCGACTTCTCCATCGCCGCCGCCGTTCGCTTCCCGAGATTGACGGGCACGATGCATCGCATGCCGCGCTTCGACCAGCGCGAACTGGACGTCATCGACGGACATGAGATTGCGCGCGCGGTTGTAGAAGTTTTCCAGCGCCGCAAGCGCGACCTTCGCGCCGCGTCCGCGAATCGAAATCTTGTGGCCGCGCCGCGATAACGTCACGGCGAGCGCTTGCTCGATCTGACGCAGGTTTTCATCGAGCGGGCCGCAGAGGTTGGCGAGCCGCGCGTTGTCTTCGCGCGGAGCGGTGAATTCCAGATGCTGCGTAGGAGCGTTCTTCAAAGTGTCCTGTCTTTAATGAGCCAGGCGAGGACGTTTCCGGCGTAAGCACCAGTTCGCCGCGCAGCGAATGTGGATACGCGTGCACGATCTTCACATCGATCATCTGCCCGATTAGCCGCGCGTGCGAGGCTGCGAAAGCCGGGAAATTCACCACGCGATTGTTCTGCGTGCGTCCGGCCAGTTCGTTCGGATCCTTGCGCGCGGGGCGTTCGACCAGAATGCGCTCGATCTTGCCGACCATCGACTGACTGATGCGCTGCACGTTTTCTTCGATGGTCGCCTGAAGATGTTGCAGGCGTTTGAGCTTGACTTCGCGTGGCGTGTCGTCGTGCAGATTGGCTGCGGGCGTGCCGGGACGCGGGCTGTAGATGAACGAAAAACTCGTGTCGTAGCTCATCTCGTCGACGAGCGTCATCATCTTGTTGAAATCGTCTTCCGTTTCGCCGGGGAAGCCGACTATAAAGTCCGTCGACAGCGACAAGTCCGGACGGATCGCGCGCAGCTTGCGGATGACCGACTTGTATTCGAGCACGGTGTAGCCGCGTTTCATCGCCATGAGGATGCGATCGGAGCCGTGCTGCACAGGCAAATGCAGGTGCGAGACGAGTTTCGGCACACGGGCGTAGATATCGATCAGACGCTGCGTGAATTCCTTCGGATGCGAAGTCGTATAACGAATGCGCTCGATGCCCGGAATCTCCGCGACGTACTTGATCAGTGTCGCAAAGTCCGCGATCTCGGAAGACACAATCGTCAGCGCACCACGATACGCATTCACGTTCTGCCCGAGCAGCGTGACTTCACGCACGCCTTGATCCGCGAGGCCAGCGATTTCGGTGAGCACATCATCCAGCGGACGCGAGACTTCTTCGCCGCGAGTGTAGGGCACAACGCAATAGCTGCAATATTTCGAGCAGCCTTCCATGATCGACACGAACGCGCTCGGGCCATCCATTTTCGCGGGCGGCAGGTAATCGAATTTCTCGATTTCAGGGAACGTGATATCGACCTGCGGGCGGCCGCTTGCGCGACGCTCATCGATCATCTGCGGCAGGCGATGCAGCGTCTGCGGCCCGAACACGAGATCCACATACGGCGCACGCGTCACGATCGACGCGCCTTCCTGGCTGGCGACGCAACCGCCGACGCCGATTAGCAGATTCGGGTTCGCTTCCTTCAGTTCGCGCACGCGGCCCAGGTCGGAGAACACTTTCTCCTGAGCCTTTTCGCGCACCGAGCACGTGTTGAACAGAATGACGTCCGCCTCTTCGGGCGTGTCCGTCTTGATGAGTCCTTCAGCCGCGCCGAGCACGTCGACCATTTTGTCGGAGTCGTACTCGTTCATCTGGCAGCCAAAGGTCTTTACATAAACTTTCTTGGTCATGAATCGTCGCCGGTCGCAGTGGTTAACCTGAGGGCGCTGGTAAAGAGTTAAAAAAGGGGTTTGCGAGCGCTATTACATCGAATGACCCGCTTTTACTGTAATTTAACCGCATATTATTATAGCTTAGGTGACCATTACTGACGCTTTTGAACCATGTCTGGCGGATAGGCGAGATCGCCCAGCAATTCGATCGTCGTTTTTTCGAAACGCTCGATAAGAAAGTCCAGCAGCACGCGCGGGGCCATGTAGCGGTTGGCGTGGAACAGGGCGTGCACGGCCGCTTCATGTGTGCGCCAGTCGGGCAGGACCATCTTCAGCGCGCCCGCGTGAATGTCGGCGGCGATATCCCAGATCGATTTATGTATGCACGATGCCGTGGCCTTCCAGCGCCCACGCGCGGGTCATCGCGCCGTCGTTGGTTTCCCATGAATCTTTCAGGCATGGTGAACGCGTAACGTTCCTCGCCGCGCGTGAAGCTGAGTTCGTTGAGCACCACGCCCGTCGATGTGGGGAGCACGACGAAATCGTGTCCGACAAGTTCGGCCGGCTTCGTGGGCGTGCCTTCTTTCCTCTTCAGATATATTCCGGCGAGCGCACAACACCCGCCGATTCGGCGCCAGCATGCGAGCGGCTAGTCCGCTGTCGGGCGGCGCGCCGAAGCGGATCGCCAGACCGATCTCTTCGAACAGCATATTCGACACCGAATCCGACAGCATCAGCGCGAAGCTCACGTCCAGATACAGCGCGCTGAACTCGTTGAGCCACGCGCAGAGCATCGTGCGCCCGAAATCCGATGTCGCCGAAATCCGCACCTTGCCGCGCACAAGATTCTGACCGGCTTGCAGTGCGGCTTCGGCGTCGTCGATGGCCTGAAGCGCGATGCGGTAATGCTGGAGATAGAGCCGTCCTTCGTCCGTGAGCCGCAGGCGGCGCGTCGTGCGTTCGAACAGCCGCGCGCTTGCCGCCGCGGGCGACAACCCGAGCTTGCGTCCCGCCGCCGACAGACTGCCGAGGAGCGACGCCGCTTCCGCAAATAACCGCATATCGCCCAACCGATCCAGAGTCATTTTCAATTTCCTTTTGACAATAATTCAAAGCGTAGACCAATTCTCAAGCGGCTGCGTAATTTGCAGAATGGCGGCCAGATTCCTTCTCAACTCGATCACGTCACCCTCGTCGCGCCCGACTGCGACGCGCTCATGCGCTTTTTTTACCGATGTCGCGGGCATGCAGACCGGGCCCGCGTTCGCCGTTCGGCGTCGGCGTATTGGTTGTATCTCGGCGGCAAGCCGGCGCTGCATCATCTGATCGCATCGCGCGGCGCTTCCTTCGATGAGCGACCGTCGCCCATGCGCGTCGATCACTTCGCGTTGCGCATCGACGACGCGAGCGAATTGGAGAGCGCTCATCGAGCGGCTCGATTGCCACGGCTACGCGTATCAACGCCGACGTGCTGCTCACGCGCGAACGCCAGGTGTTCGTGCGGCTGGCGGCGGGCGTCGTCGTCGAGTTCGTGGCCGCACAATACTGATCCGGAGCCACCATGCCTCTGCCCCTTCTTGCGCTGGCGATCAGCGCGTTCGCCAGCGGCACGATGGAATTCGTAATCATGGGCCTGCTGCCCAATGTCGCGCACGATCTCTCCGTCTCGATTCCCTCGGCCGGATTGCTGGTCTCCGGCTACGCACTCGGCGTCGCCGTCGGCGCACCGCTGCTCCGTGGTCAAGACCGCGTTCGGGCAGCAGACTTCGCGCTTTCTCGCTGGCCTCGAAACGAAATTCGGCATTGTCATGCAGTCGGACTTCGTGAACATGATCGAAGTCCGCGTTTCGATGGAACTCGCGCACTCGGTCAGCCCGATTGCCGGCGTGCGAGCCGCGCATCGAACGATGCAGCCTGCCGGTCACGGTGATGTCGAACAGCCGCATGGAGCGGGTGCGCGCGTCGGTGCGGCGTGTGGGGTTGGACGAAATTCTCGGCAATCGCGTGTTCAACGCACAGCAGGTCGCGCGGCCCAACCCTTATCCCGATGTCTATCTTAGCCGCGCAAACGCTCGGCGTCGATCCGTTGCGCTGTCTCGTGGTCGAGGACAGCATCGCCGGGTTGATGGCGGCGCGCGCGGCGGGCATGAAGACCATCGCGTTCATCGACGCAAGTCATATTTCTTCTGGTTACGCGCACGTGCTGCACGAAACGGGCATCACGCGGATCATGGCGCATATGGACGAACTGCCGGGTTGGGTCGAGGCGGGCGTGCGCGGGGATTTCGGCGACATGCTATCCTTTAAACATAAGCCCACGCTTTCGCCGTATTCACTGCGCGTTTCCATCCTTCCAGACACGAAGCGACTTCTGACGCAGGCATTTGCGGAGCGAACCGTCGCTCCAGTTGCCATTGCGCCTTCAGTTCATCGACGTCTTTCCCGTAACCGACCGCCAGTTTCTCGAGATACGCCGCGCCGAGCGCGGTCGTCTCGATCACGCGCGGACACACGACATCGACGCCGAGCACATTGGCCTGGAACTGCATGAGCAGGTCGTTCGCGCACGCGCCGCCATCGACGCGCAATTGCGAAATGGGCGTGCCCGAGTCGGCTTCCATCGCCTGCAAGACATCGAGCGATTGATACGCGATCGACAACAGTGCGGCGTGCTGATCGCCTGCAATGGACGCAAGTGGCACATCGGCGGCAAACACCGAGCCTTGCGTCGTGCCATACACTTCTGAAGATCTGCGCACTTCGGGCAGCATGTTGCGCGGGATATCGAATGCGTCGAGCAACTCGTCGTCCCAGCGGCGCTCGTGTATGTCGAAGAGCATCGTGCGCGATGCGTTCGTGATGTCGGTGATATGCAGACTGCGCCACGTGAAGTTCCACACGAGCCAGCTATCGACCTTGCCGAATGCGAGGCGGCCTTGCTTCGTCTTGTCGCGCGCGCCTTCGACATTGTCCAGAATCCAGCGGATTTTGGTCGAGGAGAAATACGCGTGTCAATCGGCAAACCCGTCTTCGTGCGCACGAGCGATTCGAGGCCGTGCGCCTTCAAGTCATCGCAAAGGCCGGCGTGCGCCGATCCTGCCAGACGATCGCGTGTTATACACAGGCTTGCCGCTTTCACGATCCCATACGATGCTCGTCTCGCGCTGATTGGTAATGCCCACCGCCACGATTGCCGATGCGCCCGCGCTCGCGCGCGTTACGGTCTCGGCCGCGACGCCTGCCTGCGTGGACCAGATTTCCTGCAGATCGTGCTTGACCCAGCCCGCGTGCGGATAGATCTGCTGAAATTCCTTCTGCGCCACCGACACGAAGCTGCCGTTCGTTGCCGTTGCGATCGAACAGCATGGTGCGCGAACTGGTCGTGCCCTGATCGAGCGCGAGGACGTACTGATCCTGCATGGTCACCTCCGCTCCGGGTTGAGCGCACATCGCGGATGGGCGATGCCCGCACGCTCAATCTATCGAACGTGCGCGGCGCGAACAACCTGGCCGGATGGCATGGCAAGAGTCAGGTATCTTATAGCAGCAGTGCGGCAGTGCGGGGTTGACGCCGAGGGGGCAAGAATATGAGGCTGCTCTTCTATCGATTCTGACTCGCCGTTCAACTCCGCCCGCACCCTCGCTGGTACCCTTGCCTGCGAGCACCGAGCC